>JASHRF010000108.1 GCA_030037545.1 Acidobacteriaceae bacterium
GATCGGACTTCGATGGCGTCCATGGGCAATTACCCGTAGGCATCGATTCGCCCGCTGATTTGCCCAAGATCACCGCGGCGCTGATGGCGCGAGGCTACTCGGCCGAGGACTGCCGCAAGATTCTCGGTGGCAATTTGTTGCGCGTCTTCGGGGAGGTTGAGGCAGTCTCAAAGCAGTTGCAGGCCGAGAACCGGCCCCGGATCAGCGTGAAGCAGCCGTTTGAAAAGCAGTGAACAGAAGACAGGGGGCAGGGCCCAGGCTTATGTGTCAGGAGAAGATCATGGCCGCTTGCGACGATTGCTTCCAGAACTTCCTCCATCTGCTCGTCCACGAATCGATGGAGAAAAATGCGCAGTTCGAGAAAAACTACGGTTGTCACGATCGGTGGGATTGGGATGACGATGCATCCACGCTGACTTTTTCCGACGCCGGCGAGCCAAGAGTGCGAATACATGTCTCCGTGGTCGGAACCACCGAGGGAGATTCCTGGCAATGGAGCTGGGCGAACCCTAATATTCCCGATAGCAGCAAGATCGGCATGGACCGGGTGCGCGCGTTCGGCGAGGCAAACGGCTATGAGAGGCTCACGTCCACCTTCCTGGATGCGGATGAATACACTGGGTGGGAAATGACCTCCATTGCGGTCCACATCCTGCAATCCCCTGGTTCCTACCGTTTCCCGACGGAACTGGGGTATTGTTACCTCGTTTATCGCAAGATCGAGAGGACTCTTGCTGACGAGCCCGCGAAACCCGCCGTAGTAAACTGACTTTTCTCTCAGTTCAGAACCTGGAGGTTTTCCAATGAGTTCGGCTTCCAAGATCACGGCATCTGCTGTTGCCGTAGCTTTTCTTCTCACGCTTGCGGCCCGCGCGCAGGATGAAAAACCGGGGCAGAGATCAGCGTCTCAAACCAAATCCGAGTCCGTGCCGGCCGATCCGCCCGATTCCACCACTCAAGGCACGGTTGACGTGGGCGGGCAGCACATTACCTACACCGCTGTAGCCGGCATCATCACCGTGGGTGCGACCGACGCCGACGACGCGCAGCTCGGTCCGGACGGCAAGCCGATTCCCGGCTCCCAGCTCGCGCTCTCCGCGCCCAAAGATCCGGCCGACGCGCCGCCGCTGGCGCACATGTTCTACGTGGCATATTTCAAGACCGGCACCAACGCTGAAGACCGGCCGGTCACGTTCTTTTATAACGGCGGTCCGGGCAGCTCCACCATGTGGCTGCACCTGGGCTCGCTGGGACCCAGGTACGTGGAGACTGGCGATACGCATCTGCCCGGCGCCCCTTACAAGCTTGTGGACAATCCCTATTGTCTGCTCGACACCAGCGACCTGGTCTTCATCGACATGCCTGGTACCGGCTTTGGCCGCATGACCGGCAAAGATGCGGGCAAGGCTTTCTGGGGCCTGGGTCAGGACGCGGGAGCTTTTGCCCGCTTCATCGCCCGTTTCCTGACCACGTATAACCGCTGGAACTCGCCCAAATTCCTCTTCGGCGAGAGCTACGGAACCACGCGCTCCGCGGTGCTGGCCAACCTGCTCGAAAACCGCAAGAACATCGACCTGAACGGCGTAATGCTGCTGGGCGAAATCTTTAATTTCCCCATCGGCATCGGCGTGGGCGGCGGACGGCCGGGCATGGATCTGCCCTTCGAGCTGGCCTTGCCCACCTACGCGGCCACGGCGTGGTTTCACAAGAAGCTCACTCCGCAGCCGCCCGACCTGGCGGCGTTCCTCCAGCAGGTTGAAGACTTCGCCATGGGCGACTACATGCACGCGCTGGCTGAGGGAAATGCCATTACGGACACCGAGAAGCAATCGGTGGCGGAGAAGATCCACGCGTACACCGGCCTTCCGGTTGATTACGTGCTCAAGGCCAATCTGCGCGTGAATGGTGGCGAGTTCGAGAAGACCTTCGAAGACGACCAGGATATGACCACCGGTCGGTACGACACGCGCTTCCTGGGGCCTACCATCGATCCGCTGAGCGAATCGGCGGAATACGATCCGCAGAGCGCGGCTATCTCATCGGCGTACGTGTCGCTGATCAACCTCTACCTGCGCGACGACCTGAAGTACGGCGCAGGTGAGACCTACCTGCCCGACGCGCTCTTTGACGGCGTGCACTGGAATTGGACGAGGGAAGGGCGAGGCGGCTATGGCGCGGGCGGCGTCAATGTGAGCTCCGACCTGGCCGACGCCATGAAAACCAACCCTCATTTGAAGGTGATGGTCAACGACGGCTACTACGATCTGGCCACGCCGTTTTTCGCTGCGCAATACGAAGAACAGCATCTGCCCATTCCGCCGTCGCTAACCAAGAATATTGAATACAACTGGTACGAGTCAGGCCACATGGCGTATGTGCGCGACGAGTGCCGCAAGCAACTCCACGACCGCGTGGCGGCGTTTATCCGGAGTGCTGACGGGGACGGTCAGTAGCTGGTCAGCAGCGAGCAGGTTTTCAGCAGGCGTTTAAAGTACAGACTTCACCGGCTTCTTCTGCCGGACATCGACTTCGCCGTTGGCGTGCAGATCCGATTGGCGGTCCATCCACTCGTCGAGGCGCGAGCGCTTGAAGCGCCAGCGATTGCCCAGCTTGAATGCGGGCACAAAGCCCTCGGAAGCGTATTTGTAGAGGGTGTCGGGCGAGATGCCAAGGTAGCCGGAGGCCTGTCGAATGTCCATCACCTCGCGTACTTCAGGAACCAGCAGGTTGGAGCGAGCCGCAGCATTACGCATTTCTGCCTCCAGGTGGGATGAGAGCGGGTCCGGCGCAATTGCCGGTAATCTTGTATATATAGCGCGGGATTGCCCGGCAGTTCAAGGATTTTCAGAGGTTTATCCGAAATTCATCGAGTTTCGGATTTCCGATCCGGCAGCCGGAATCCGGCGTGCGTTCGTCATCCCCACAGCTTGCGCCCCGACCATTGCCACACCCCATATTTAGGGCCCTTGTGGCATATGGTGCCGGCGCGGAACTAAAAAATCCAGCTGCGGTTGAGCCCGTCTTGCTTTCCATTACATAGCTGTCCGCCACCAGGCGGTTTTTTCGTCTCGAAGGAAGCGGGTTTTTTCTCCACGGGAAAGATAAAAGTCTAAAAACTCGCCTTTGTGGAAATTCGAGCAGTCTGGCCAGCTCCCGTCTGTGTCCAGGTGTGTCTCGGTCTGGTGAACGTCGACGAGTGTGATCTCGGTAGGCGAGCACTGTACCACCTGCTGCGCCATCAGCGAAAACGCGATGCCCGGCATGGGCTCGGGGGGCGCCTCGTTGGCCAGCTTGGTCAGGAACAGAATCAGGACGCAAAGCGCCGCAATGGTGGCGATTTTCTTCATGAAAAGCCTTCGGGAAAGGCCCCCGCCCGGTGCTCTCCCCAATTGGGCGCACTATCCCCGCACACTTTTTCCACTTCTTACTGTTTTATCGCGCGGCAAAGACCAAGACAAGCCGGAAATGCAGGCGTGCGGGAGAAATCCTGAAGCCGCGGGCGTCAGGCTCAAGCCAAAGCAGCGACCCCCGCACGAGGCGGGGATCGGAGCGATGTGGAGCGGATGAGCCGGCGCGGATCAGTTCTGGTCGTCGTCGCGACGGTGCAGTGTGGGCTGGTCGGTGCCGTTGCTGTTATCGGTGCTGTCGCCGGAGTCGTCGTTGGGATTGTTGCTGGCCCGCCGCAGCGAGGGATGGGTCACGCCTTTGGTGTCGGTCAGGCGGCGCTTGTTCTCAATGCGCGCCAGCCGCGCCTTCACATCGTCAAACTCCGACGTTGTGACCAGGTACTCGCTCTTGGGCGGCAGGATGCGGGCAATCTCCTCCTGGGTGTGGAGGATGCGGTCGGGAGTCTGGGGATGGTCGGAGAATGCCTTGGCCACCAGTCCCGGCTTGCGCTTCTCCAGCGCCTGAATCTTCTCAAAGAAGGTGATGAACGCCTGCGGGTCGTAGCCGGCGCGGTACATGTATTGCACACCGAGATAGTCGGCCTGGGCCTCGAACTCACGCGAGAATTCGAGGAACGTCATGGGGATGGCCAACTGCGCGGCCTCGTAGATGCCATAACCGGTCCAACTGTATCCAGTCATGATGATCAGCGGAATAGTGCCCAGCTCCGCATAGTTCAAGCGCGTCATTTCGCGGGCTGCGTGGTGCGCGCAGACGTGGGCCGTCTCGTGGGCCATGACCCCAGCCAGCTCCGCCTCCTCGTCGGCATTCAGGATCAGGCCGGAGTTGACGAAGAAGAAGCCGCCTGGCAGGGCGAAGGCGTTAATCTCATCGGAGTCCAGAACCTTGATGGTGAACGGCACCTTGCAATCGGAGTTCTTGACGATGTTCTGGCCGATGCGGTTGACATACTCGTCCACGACCGGATCGGTGATAAAACGGGCACTCTTGGCCACCTCGTCGGCATAGGTCTTGCCCATCTTGATCTCGCTCTCGGTCGAGTACCAGTTGCCCAGGCCGCGGCCGCCGATGTCACGGTTGCCCACCGCGTTCACATCCTCGATGCTGCCCGGTTTGACCTTGATCATTTCGCTGCCGGGTTCGATCACCTTGTCGGGATCCACCTTCACGTCGTCATCGTCGTTCTTCTTGTTCTTGTCGTGCTTGTCCTTGTCCTTCTTGTTTTTGTCGCAGTTCGGGGGCAAGGGCTGGTCGCCGCCCACAGGGGTCGAGCCAGGCGCGGGCTGGGCCGCTTTTCCCGACTGAGAAGTTGTCCCGGACGGACAAGGAGTCTCCGGCTGGGAAGATGTTTCCGACGGGGACGTGGATGCGGGCGAGGGCTTCTGCGCGGAACCTGTCGGCAAGGGCTGGTCGCCGCCCACGGGAGTTGAACCAGGCGCCGGCTGGGCCGTGGTTCCGGGCGCGGAGGTTGTTCCGGACGCCGGCTGCTGGGTCGCCGGCGTCGATTGGCCGTTGCCGGATCCGGTTGCTTGCGGGGTCGACGGGCTGGCGAGCGTCGTCGACTGCCCGGAAGACTGCGCCCACGCCTCCGCGGCCAGGGCTAACGCCAGGACTGTCCCGGCCAGCATAATCCGCCGCAAACCTTGTGCATTCGCCCTCATCACTCACCTCCAGCCGGACGCATCCTCCGCCGGCTATGCCGCTTCGCTTAACCGTTTAGACGCAAGTATGCTCCGGAATGAGAGCTTAAGCCAAGAATAATTCAAGTGGAACAGCCCGCTGCAGAAAGCATAGCCGGCCACTCTCCCTTTGGAGATTAGAATCCCGGAACAATGGCCGGCGATCAAGTGCAGTCGCCGATAAGGAAAACTTGCGCTTGGAGCCTGCTTCAGCCTGAATTAGAGTGGGAGCACGGAACCGGGAGGTCGGTTTGCGAAAAACGATCCTGCGCGCAGCCCCGATGGCGGCGATCCTGGCCGTTTGCGCGGCCCTGCTCTCCATGTGCTGGCCGGGTTTGCGAGGCGTGTCGGCGGATGGCGCAACCAGCGCGGTTAGCGGAACTGGCGGCGTTGATAAAACTGGCCCAGCTCACGCCGCTCATCACGCGAACGCCGCTCGCCCCGCCAACTCCGCTCCCGGGCCTGTTTTCGACGCTACCACCCTGGGTGGACCCCTCCTGCTCGGTAAAGGCTGGCGCGTAGGCGTTAGCGCCAATCCCGCCGCCTCTCAACCCGGCTTCGACGACTCGAAATGGGCGGTGCGCGACGCCGGCCAATCCATGAACGACATTCCCGACGTAGACGATGAAACTGCAAACACCAATCAGAACCACGGCTCCCAGGTTCATACTGGCTACGCCGCTGACAGCCGCCGGCGCTTTGCATGGTTCCGGCTGCACATCCGCCTGGCGCCCAACCACGGGCCGGTCGCGCTGCTGATCGAAGTGCCCGTCTCGCAGGGCAGTACCCTCGGCTCCGGCTCTACGGAACCCGCCGAGAACGTATTCGCCAATGGGCAGCGCATCCTGCCCGGAGGGCCGCACCGCACCGACGCCGAGCACTACCAGGACATTGCGCGCATCTACGACCTGAACGTTCCACCAGACCAGACCGATCTGACCCTGGCCGTGCGCACCCTCTACGTACCCTTCGGATTCGGCGCCTATACCAGCTTTTTCGCCAGCCGCATGCTGCGCCTTGGAGATCCTCAAGACCTCCAAGGCTACCTGAGACTCTGGAACAATCGCAATCTTTTCGAGCGCCTGCCACGGCTGGTTTATTCCGCCCTTCTGGTCGTCTTCGCCTTCTTCCTGCTGGTGCTTTATTTTGCCCAGAAGGGGCACAACGAATATCTGTGGCTGACGCTGCACGAGCTGGCCATGGCCCCCATCGGATTCATTGAGCTGGCCGGCAGCTCCGGCCGTCTTGACAGCCTGTGGTATGCGGCGCTGGTGCTGCAGCTCATGCTGGTGGCGTCGTACCTGTTTTTCGAATTTCTGATCTCATTCCTCTCGCTGCGCCGCCGCTGGTACATCCAGACCCTCCGCTATACCGCTCCGCTGCTGGGCGGGGTTGCGCCTACCATGTTGCTCCTGTTTCGCCTGAGCGAAAATACAGCCGTTGCCGTCGTGATGGCCTGCGTCTTCCTGGGCAGCATGTTCTGGATGCTGGGCTGGCTGATCTTCATGTTTGCGACCCTGATCGCGGCCACCATCCGCCGTAACTTCGAAGCTGGCCTGTTGCTGATTCCCCTGGTGCTGAGCCTGGTGGGCAGCATCGAGCCGGCCGTGACCGCGGGCATGGGCGACGTGACCGGCCGGCCGTATCATTCGGCGCTGACGGTGCTGGCCGGGCCGATTCCCATTCACCTGGCCAATATCGCCGACTTCACCGGGGTGCTCGTGATCGTTATTATTATCTTCGGCCGCTTTCTGCGCATCCAGCGCGACCAGGAGCACGCCACCAGCGAGCTGGCCGCGGCGCGTAGCGTCCAGGAGCTGATGATTCCGCATGAAAAAGTGGCCACGCCCGGATTTGAAATCATCTCCGTGTACGAGCCCGCCAACGAGGTGGGCGGCGACTTCTTCCACGTGCAGACCATGGGCGATGGCGGCGTGCTGGTGGTGATTGGCGACGTAGCCGGCAAGGGGCTGAAGGCGGCCATGAACGTGTCCATGATCATGGGCGCGCTGCGGCGCACCGCAGACCATCGTCCAGCCCATCTCCTCGAATCCCTCAACCGCGTGCTCCTGGGCAGCGAAAGCTACACCACCTGCCAGGCTGCCTGGTTCGCAGCCGACGGCGAGCTGGTGCTGGCCAACGCCGGCCATTTGCCTCCCTACCTCAACAGCCAGGAGATTGCCACTCCCGGCGGGTTGCCGCTGGGCGTGGTCCCGGACCTCAAATACGAAGAGATCCGCCTCTACGTGCACCCCGGCGACCGCGTGCTGCTACTCTCCGACGGCGTGGTTGAGGCGCGGCGGCCCTCCGGCGAGCTGTTCGGCTTCGAGCGCGTGCATTCGCTCACCAGCCAATCGGCCGGCTATATCGCCGACGCCGCCAAAGCCTTCGGCCAGGAAGACGACATCACGGTGCTGACGGTGCGGCGGCTGGCACACGCGGAACGTGCGCAACAGCCGCAGGCCACCGTAGAAAGTTTGAGCACAGCAACAGCCGATTGAGACTGCCAGGAGCCCGCTCAGTTGGCATTGGACGGTATCGCGGCCCGCAAATCACGCGGATTCGGAATTTCCTTCGCTCGCCGGGATTTTGAGCAGCCGTTCCGCGTTGCCGTGCGCGATCTTTTCGAGATCGGCCGGATTCAACGGCAGCGAATCCAGAAATTGCCGTCCCTGCTCCGTGGAGCTGAACGGATAGTCGACGGAAAACAGGATGCGATCCGCGCCTACCACCTCCAGCGCGCAGAGCAGTGGCGGCAAAGTGAAATATCCGCTGGTGGTGATGTGAAAATGCCGGTGAAAATACTCTGCGACCCGATGCCGCAGCGGCGCATGGCTGCGCGAGAGAACGGAGTCGGCGCGGGCCAGCGAAAACGGCAGGTTTTCGCCCATGTGCCCAATGATGACCTGGAGCTTCGGGAAGCGGTCGAAGAGCCCGGCTCCGATCAGCCTCAAAGCGTGCATGCCGGTCTCGACATGCCAGCCCCAGCCGGCCATGGAAAGAAAGAAGCCGTAGTCCTCAGGCAATCCGGTGAAGTACGCCTGGCGCACCGGTTCGGGCGGCGGCGCCGGATGCAGGTATACGGGAACGTCGAGGCTCTCGGCTGCGGCCCAGAACGGCGCAAAGCGCGCATCGTCCAGAAACAGACCGCCGCTGGTTCCGTTGACCAGCGCGCCCTTGAAGCTCAGTGGATGGACGCAGCGCTCCAGCTCCCGCGCGGCGTTTCCCGGCTCGCGCAGGTTGAGCGCGGCAAAGGCGGCAAATCGGCCGGGATGCGCGCGCACCGCCGCAGCCATCACGTCGTTGACGTCACGAGCCAGCGCGGTCGCGGTTGCGGAGTCGAGCCGCTCCATGTCGCCGCCGGCCAGCGACAGAACCTGCACGTTGATCTTGCCCGCGTCCATGTCTGCGATGCGGCCCGCACCCAGATCGAGCAGTTTGGCTTCAATGCGGCGAAAATACTCCGATGAAGTTTCATGCGGCCCCTGGCTCGCGAGCGCTTTCTGGAATGCGGGCGTCGAAATGTGTTCTTCGAGCGTGATGGTGCGCATGGCGTCATGGTACTGCGATCCTAAAAGGGCGGCAACAGCGGCTGAGCCGGCAAACATGCGCCTCCGGGCGAGACAGTGATTTTTGTCACAAGTGAGGACGCTACCCGCCTCATCGCCATCACGCCCTACGCGAGACAGGTTTCTGCTTCGAACGAATACAATAGGGGCAGAAAGAAACCGTTGCTTGTGGGGTGAGCGACAGGCTGCCCTGGTGCACGCTGCTTCTGCAACTAAATGAATTTCTGGCTCGTCCATCCAACAGTACCCGCGCCGGACCAGGCGGGAGTGAGAGGGTGTGTCCCTCGCCGTGGGCAACCTCGCACGGAAGGGCTCATTGAGAACGGCCAGGGTTGATAAGAAGCTGAGCCGGAGGGCAAGAAGAGCCGGCGCACTCACTGACATGATTTTTTGAATCCAAAGTAGCCTGGCAATCCTCATGGCCTTCAGGCGCCCGCACCACGGCCGGGTTTTGATAACACACGGCTGTTGCTTCTGCGGCCAGGCAGGCTGCGCAGGGTTGCGCGATTGCCGCGCCGCTGCACCGATCACCAGCTCGTAAGAAGAGAGGAACATGGATCAGGCTCCATCTGTCCCGTCATCCACCCCCAATTCGCCTTTCGAGCCCGAAAAGAAGCGGCGTCATCGCTGGATCTGGGCGATCGTCCTTCTGCTCTTCGGACTGCTGTTCTACTGGGTATACCGCCAGCATTCGGTAAGCCAGCAGCACCAGGCGGGCGGCGGCCACGGCCATGGACGCTTTGCCATGGCTGGGCCGGTGCCCATCACTACGGCCACGGCCAAGCTGGGCAACCTGGCTGTCTACCTGAACGCCCTGGGCACCGTCACCCCGGTCTACACCGATACCATGACCGCGGAGGTGACCGGCTACATCACCCAGGTCCATTACCGCGAAGGCCAGTACGTGAAGAAGGGCGATCCGCTGATTGACATCGATCCCCGCACTTATGAAGCGCAAGTGGTCGAAGCCCAGGGAGCGCTGGAGCGCGACCAGGGCGTGCTGGCAGAGGCGCAGATGGACTTGAAGCGCTACCAGGATGCATGGGCCAAAAACGCCATTCCGCGCCAGACCCTCGAAGACCAGGAAAAAGTGGTCCTACAGGACCAGGGTACGGTCAAGAACGATGAAGGCACGCTTCAGTACGACCAGGTTCAGGTGGCCTACTGTCATATCACCTCGCCCATTGACGGCCGCGTGGGCCTGCGCCTGGTCGATCCCGGCAACCTGGTTACGGCCAATTCCACCAACGGGCTGGTTGTGGTCGCTCAGGTGCAACCCATCACCGTGATTTTCATTTTGTCCGAGGACGACCTGCCCGAGGTGCTCGAGCAGATGCACGGCGGCAAAACACTTACGGTGCAGGCTTACGACCGTACCCAGCAGACCTTGCTGGACACGGGAAAACTTCTCGCCATTAACAACCAGATCGACACCACCACGGGCACCGTTACGCTGCGCGCGCAGTTTCCAAACGCCAAGGGCATGCTCTTTCCCAACCAGTTCGTCAATACCCGCCTGCTGGTGAACACGCTCAAGAATCAGCTCCTGGTTCCCTCTTCCGCCGTGCAGCATAATGGCGAAACCGCTTTCGTTTATCTGATCCAGAACAACAAAGCCGTCATGCGCACCGTGAATCCGGGCATTACGGAGGGTGACAGCACAGTGGTGGCGGGAATCAATCCCGGCGACGTGGTGGCCAACAGCAGTTTCGAGAAGCTGGAGGACGGCTCGCAGGTTTTTGAATCGAAAGTCAAGCTGCCCGCCACGAACAGCGAGGGCAATGGGATCGCCGCTCCATGAGTCCGTCTCGCCCATTCATTCTGCGGCCGGTCGCGACCTCGTTGCTGATGGCGGCCATCTTGCTTGCCGGCATTGTGGCCTACACGCAGCTGCCGATCTCCGCGCTGCCCGAGGTTGATTACCCGACCATCCAGGTGCTCACGTTCTATCCCGGGGCCAGCCCCGACGTGATGGCCACCACCGTCACCGCGCCGCTGGAGCGCCAGTTCGGCGAGATGCAGGGCCTGAGCCAGATGACCTCCACCAGCGCCAACGGCGTTTCGGTCATCGTGCTCCAGTTCAACCTCGCATTGGGCCTGGATGTGGCCGAAGAAGAAGTGCAGTCGGCCATCAACGGCGGACAAACCTACCTGCCCTCCGATTTGCCCGTCCCGCCGGTCTACAACAAGACCAATCCCGCCGACGCGCCCATTCTCACCCTGGCCATCACCTCCGATACCATCCCTCTTTCCGAGGTCGAGGACGACGTGGACACGCGCCTGGCACCGCGCCTTTCGCAATTGAACGGTGTGGGCCTGGTCAGCATCAGCGGCGGACAGAAGCCTGCGGTGCGCATCGAGGTCAATCCGGTTCAGCTCTCTTCCTATGGGCTGAACATGGAAGATGTGCGCAGCGCCCTGGTGGAAGCCAGCGTCAACTCCGCCAAAGGCAATTTCGACGGCCCGCGTCTCGACTACCAGATCGACGCCAACGATCAGATCACTTCGGCCAGTCAGTATAAAAACCTGGTCATCGCCTACCGCGACGGTGCGCCGGTCTTGGTGCACGATGTGGCCAACGTCGTCAACGGCGTGGAGAACAACAAGCTGGCCGCCTGGATGAACGAGACGCCGGCCGTCATTCTCAACATCCAGCGCCAGCCGGGCGCCAACACCATCACCGTCGTCAACGCCATTGAGAAGGTTCTGCCGCAACTGGAAGCGAACTTGCCGCCGTCCATCCGCGTCACCACCCTGACCGACATGACCGTCAGCATTCAGTCCTCGGTCAACGACGTGGAATTCGAGCTGATGCTGACCATCGGCCTGGTGGTGCTGGTCATCTTTCTCTTCCTGCGCAGCCTGCGCGCCACCATCATCCCTGCCGTCGCCGTGCCGCTCTCCCTGGTGGGCACCTTCGCGGTCATGTATCTGCTTGGCTACTCGCTCGACAACTTATCGCTGATGGCGCTTACCATCTCCACCGGCTTCGTGGTGGACGACGCCATCGTCATGATCGAAAACATCAGCCGCTTCCTCGAAGAAGGTATGCCGCCGCTGGAAGCCGCACTGACCGGAGCCGGCCAGATCGGCTTCACCATCGTGTCGCTAACCGTCTCCCTGGTGGCCGTGCTCATCCCCCTGCTGTTCATGGGCGACGTGGTCGGCCGGCTGTTCCGCGAATTCGCCGTGACCCTGGCCGTAACTATCGTGATTTCGGCCGTGGTTTCGCTCACCCTTACGCCCATGATGTGCTCACGCATCCTGCGCCATGACCCGGCGGAGCAGCAGACCCGCTTCTATCGCTGGTCGGAGAATATGTTCGAGCGCATGATTGCTTTTTACGGCCGCACCTTGCGCGTGGTGCTGCGTTACCAGACCATCACCCTGCTGGTGGCTCTGGGCACGCTGGTGCTTACCGTATTCCTCTACATCGTAATTCCCAAGGGCTTTTTCCCGGTGCAGGACACGGGCGTGATTCAAGGTATCTCCCAGGCATCGCAATCCATCTCCTTTGCGGGCATGGAACAAAAACAGAAAGAGATGGCGGATATCATTCTCCAGGATCCATCGGTGGAGAGCCTATCCTCGTTCATCGGCGCCGACGGCATCAATACCACGCTCAATAGCGGCCGCATCGACATTAACCTCAAGTCGCTCGATCAACGCGTGCCCAGCCACATCAGCGCCTCCGACGTGATCCGCCGCCTGCAGACCAAGCTGGCCAAGGTGCAGGGCGTGCATCTCTACATGCAGCCGGTGCAGGACATCACCGTGGACGACCGCGTGAGCCGCACCCAGTACCAGTTCACGCTCGAAGACCCCAACACCAGCGAACTCAATGAATGGACCAGCAAGTTCGTGGCCCAGATCAAGAAGCTGCCGGAGCTTGAAGATGTGGCCACCGACCAGCAGATGGGCGCGCGCGCCATTCAGCTGGAGATCGACCGCGTCACCGCGTCGCGGCTGGGCATCGCGCCCACCACCATCGACAACACCCTCTACGACGCCTACGGCCAGCGCGAGATCAATACCCTCTACACCCAGTTGAACCAGTACCACGTCATTCTCGAAACCGATCCGCGCTGGCAGCAGAATCCGGCCGACCTCGCCGACATGTACATCCAGAGCAATGCATCGTCGAGCGCCGCGGGGGCGAGCGCATCCACCTCGTATTCCTCCTCGGCTTCGGCAGCGGCGGGCTCCAACGCGCTCACGGCGACACCGCAGTACACGCCCTCATCCGGCGTGCTCACAGCGCCCAGCAGTGTTCTAGCCGGCACTACGGCACAGGGCACCCCCAATACGCAAACCTCGGCTGCGTCTGCCAACGCCGTGCCCCTGGGCACGTTTGCCACTGCTTCGCCCATTACGGAAGCGCTCTCAATCAATCACCAGGGGCAGTTCCCCAGCGTCACGGTCTCTTTTAATCTGGCAACCAATGCCTCACTGGGCACCGCCATCAGCGACATCAACAAAGTGGTCAAGAATCTCAACTTCCCGGCCTCCATTCAGACCGGATTCCAGGGAACGGCAGCGGCATTCGAGAATTCTCTCTCCAACGAGGCGCTGCTCATTATCGCTGCCCTGGTCGTGGTGTATATCGTCCTGGGCGTCTTGTACGAGAGCTTCATTCATCCCGTCACCATTCTCTCCACGCTGCCCTCGGCCGGCGTGGGCGCGCTGCTGGCGCTCATGATTTTCCGTCAGGACCTGAGCGTAGTGGCCATCATCGGCATCATTCTGCTTATCGGCATTGTGAAGAAGAACGGCATCTTGATCGTAGATTTTGCTCTGGAGGCGGAGCGCCAGCACGGCAAAACCTCGGAGGAAGCGATCTACGAAGCCAGCCTGCTGCGTTTCCGTCCCATCATGATGACCACCATGGCCGCGCTGTTGGGCGGTCTGCCCCTGGCACTGGGAACCGGGCTGGGCTCGGAACTGCGCCGTCCACTAGGCATTTGCATGGTCGGCGGCCTGCTGCTCAGCCAGGTTCTTACGCTTTACACCACCCCGGTGATTTACATCTTCTTTGACCGGCTGGGACAAAAGATCACCGGCCGCCGCCCCTCGCAGGCGCCCACTACCGGAGAGCGCACGGTCACGGAGGGCGCATGAGCCTTTCGTCTCCGTTCATTGAGCGGCCGGTAGGGACAACGTTGCTGACCATCGGCGTAGCCATCGCCGGCGTCGTCGGCTACACGGTGCTGCCGGTGGCGCCCTTGCCGCAAGTGGATTTTCCCACCATCAGCGTGAGCGCCAGCCTGCCCGGCGCCAGCGCGCAGATCATGGCTGCCTCGGTGGCTACGCCTCTGGAAAGGCAGTTAACGCAGATTGCCGGCATCACGGAGATGACCTCTTCGAGTTCGCTGGGCGGCACCAGCATCACCCTGCAGTTCGATCTCAGCCGCAACATCAACGGCGCGGCGCGCGACGTGGAAGCCGCCATCAATGCCGCGCGCACCTATCTGCCCACCAACCTTCCCCAGAATCCATCCTACCGGATATACAATCCCGCCGACTCGCCGATCATGATCGTCGGCATGACTTCAGACAAATACGACGTCACCAAGCTCTACGACCTGGCTTCAACCATCCTGGAGCAGAGGCTGTCACAGATCAATGGCGTCGGTCAGGTGTTTGTGGGCGGCGGGGCAACGCCCTCGGTGCGCGTGGAAGTGAACCCCACACAGCTGGAGAGCTACGGACTTACGCTGGGCAACGTGCAATCCGTTCTCAGCCTGCAAAACTCGGACGCACCGCGCGGTCAGCTCGCCAACGGCAACATCAGCGAAGACATTATCACCAACGACCAGATCTCCACGGCCGATCAATACCGGCCGCTGATCATCGGCTACCACAATGGCCAGGCGGTACGGCTCTCGGATGTGGCCAACGTCGTTAATTCCACCCAGAACATCCGCACCGCCGGCTTTATGGACGGCCATACGGGGGTCATCCTCATCATTTTCCGCCAGCCCGGCGTCAACATTATCCAAACCGTCGACCGCATCCACGCCGCCCTTCCCTTCCTCGCAGCGGTGCTCCCGAAAGGCATCAACACCACCATCGTTCTCGACCGCACCACCACCATTCGCGCCTCCGTCAACAGCGTGGAGAGGACCCTCGTCGGCTCCGTCTGCCTGGTGGTGCTGGTGGTGTTCTTCTTCCTGCGCAGCCCCCGCGCCACGCTCATTCCCAGCGTCGCCGTCCCGGTATCGCTCATCGGTACCTTCGCCGTGATGTACCTGTTCGGCTACTCGCTCGACAACCTGTCGCTCATGGCGCTCACCATCGCCACCGGATTTGTGGTCGACGACGCCATTGTGGTGATGGAGAACATCACCCGCCATCTCGAGGCGGGCATGCAACCTGTTGCCGCCGCGCTCAAGGGCGCCCAGGAAATCGGCTTTACGGTCTTTTCCATCAGCATGTCGCTGATCGCGGTGTTCATCCCCATCCTCATGATGGGCGGCATCGTAGGGCGCCTGTTTCGCGAATTCGCGGTTACCCTGTCCATCGCCATCGTGCTTTCGATGGTCATTTCTCTCACCACCACGCCTTGCATGTGCGCCCATCTGCTCAAGTCGCACACCGAAGGCCGGAAACACAATGCCTTTTACCGGTTCAGCGAACGGTTCTTCAACGTCCTCATCTACGTCTACCGGCATTCGCTGGAGTGGGCCCTCGATAATTCCCTTCTGATGCTGATCGTGCTGGCCCTCACCATCGCGCTCAACTTTATCGTGATCTACAAAATCCCCAAAGGCTTTTTCCCGCAGCAGGACACCGGAGTCATCGTCGGAGGCGTGCAGGGGCCCCAGGACGCATCCTTTCCCTTCATGCGGTTTTCCATCCTCTCGCTGGTCGATGTCATTAAAAAAGACCCGGCCGTGGCCCACGTGAACGCCTACACCGGCGGCAACGGCGCAAGTAACGGCGGCTTTATCTTTATTGCGCTCAAGGCGCTCGGCCACGGGTGCAAAGAGGGCAAGCCCCATTGCGATGTGCGCCAGACCAACGCCATGAACGTGATTAACCGCCTGCGTCCCGAGCTCAACCGGCTGCCGGTGGCCAGCACCTTCCTGCAGCCTGCACAGGATCTGCGCATCGGCGGCCACTCGACCAATGCGCTTTATCAGTACACCATCCAGTCCAGCAGCTTTCCCGACCTGGCGCACTGGGGACCCACCCTGCTCGAGCACATGCAGAAGCTACCCGGCCTGGAGGACGTAAATTCCGACCAGCAGAACGGCGGCCTGGAGGAGCTGCTCACCTACAACCGCACCACGGCGGCGCAATTGGGCCAGACATCGCAATCCCTCGACCAATCGCTCTACAGCGCCTTCGGCCAGTCGGAAGTCTCCGTCATTTACACTCCGCTCAACCAGTACTACGTGGTCATGGAAGTGGCTCCGCAGTATTGGCAGGATCCCTCGGGGCTGAACAATATTTATGTCAGCACCGCTTCTTCCACCAGCTCCAGCTCGTCCAGCTCCTCAACCCCTCCCACCGCCGGACTCAACACGGTGTCGCCGCTGATGAACATGGCCACGCCCCAGGTCAGCACCACGCCCTTGCAGGTAAATCATACCGGCCTGTTTCCATCCGTAACCGTGTCCTTTAATCTGGCCAACGGCGTTTCTCTCAGCGACGCCACCCGCGAAGTGAGCCAGATGGAGCAGAGCCTGGGAATGCCGGAAACCATCCGCGGATTCTTCGCTGGAACCGCCCAGGCCTATCAGCAATCGCTCTCCACCGAGCCTATCCTCATCCTCACCGCGCTGTTCTCGGTCTTCATCGTGCTCGGCATCCTCTATGAGAGCCTGGTGCATCCGCTGACCATCATCTCCACGCTGCCGTCGGCCAGCGTCGGCGCCATGATGGCGCTGATGCTCTTCCATATCGATCTCAACGTCATTTCCATCATCGGCATCATTTTGCTCATCGGCATTGTGAAGAAGAACGCCATCATGATGATCGATTTTGCGCTGCAGGCCGAGCGCCTGGAAGGCAAGAACTCGCGCGACGCCATCTTCGAAGCCTGCATGCTGCGCTTCCGCCCCATTCTCATGACCACCATGTCGGCTATCTTCGGCGCCCTGCCGCTGGCCTTTGGAACCGGGACCGGCAGCGAGCTGCGCAAGCCGCTGGGCATCACCATCGTGGGCGGACTGCTCCTGAGCCAGTTGCTCACCCTTTACACCACGCCGGTGATTTACCTGGCTATGGATCGCCTGCGCCTTAAAGCGCTGGGAAAGTCTCACGACGTGCTGCCTGAGCAAGCCCAGGCAACATCGTAAGAGAGGTAGTATGAACCTGTTCGAGCCCAAAAAACGAATCACCACGCCGCTGGGCGACCCCTCCTCTGCGGCCGCCCCATCCTTTGCCCGTTTTTCGCGCATGGGATGGGAAATCAAATCTGCTCAAGTCGCCCTGGCACTCGGACTGCTCTCCGTGCTCATCGGCTGCACTGTAGGCCCGAAATATCATCCGCCCGCGCCCCCGGCCATTACCGCGCCCAATTACAAGGAATCGACCGTCAACTTCCACGACACTGAAGGCTGGAAGGTGGCCAGCCCCCAGGAAGCCATGATTCGCGGCAACTGGTGGGAGGTGTTCCAAGAGCCGGAATTGAACGCGCTTGAAGAGCAGCTCAACATCAACAACCAGAACATCAAGGTGTCGTTTCAAAACTACATGGCAGCCCGGGCTGAGATCGCCGAAGCGCGCTCCCAGTACTGGCCCACCATCACCGCCAATCCGTCGCTCACCGGGTCTCACACCTCTGCCAATCAAACGGTTTCTTCCACGAAATCCACCGGCGCAACTTATGGCCTGTGGGAGTTTCCGATCGAGGCCTCGTGGACGCCGGATTTCTGGGGCAAGATCCGCAACGAAGTGCGCGAAGCACAATACACGGCGCAGGCCAGCGCCGCCGATCTGGAAGTGGAAAAGCTCACCGAGCAGGCCAGCCTGGCCGAGTATTATTTCGAGATTCGCGGCCAGGACATGCTGCAGAAGATTCTGAACGACACAGTCGCAGCGGACCAGAAGGCTCTGGACGCAACTCAGGGTGCGTACGATGCCGGAACCGGGGATCAGATTGACGTTGTCGAGGCCAAGGCCACCCTGCAGGCGGCGCAGGCCTCCGCCGTCTCCGTGGGGCTGCTACGCGCGCAATACGAGCACGCCATCGCTATGCTGACGGGCAAGATTGCCACCGACTTCTCGATTCCCGTCAAACCGATGATTTACACGCCGCCGCCGATCCCCGCCGGCGTGCCGTCGCAGTTGCTGGAGCGCCGTCCTGACATTGCGGCCGACGAGCGTACCCTGGCGGCCGCCAACGCCACCATCGGCATCGGCTACGGCGCGTTCTTTCCCCAGGTCACGATTTCGGGAACAGTTGGCGTTGAGGCTGCCACCTTCAAGGATCTCTTCGGATTGCCCAGCCGCATCTGGTCCATTGGACCTTCGGCTTCGCAAATCCTCTTCGACGGCGGGCTGTACCGCGCCGAGCTGCACCAGTACGAGGCCCAGTACAACGCGGACCTGGCTACCTACCGGCAAACGGTGCTGACCGCGTTTCAGCAGGTTGAGGACGAGCTGGTGGCCACACGCAATTACTCACAGCAAATTCTGCGCGACCAGGAAGCGGTCAACTCCGCGCAACAGTACCTGGACATGGAAATGCAGCGCTACAACACCGGCGTAGATCCATACGTGGACGTAGTTCTGGCGCAGACCACCCTGCTCAACGACCAGGCAACGCTGAACTCCGCGCAGGTTTCGGAGATGATCTCGGCTGTCGAGCTGGTGCAGGATTTGGGAGGAGGATGGAATATCTCCGACCTTCCCACACCGAAACAGGCCGGCGCCAAAGTTGCCAACGCGGATTACCAAATGCAGCACTAACGTGGCGAATTGTGATTTTCTGATCGCGCCCATGACCCTCGGTGCCCCAGCTCCGGGGCCCCGCGGACCGTGCTCGAAGAGCCGGTGTCCGTCGGGTGGAGATCTCGATTTTGAGACCTGGCAGGCCACCCATCTTCATGAACGCGTAGTATGGCGCCATTTTTCCCCGCACATCCAGCCGAACCGCTGCATCCTATGAAAGAGCCATGGTAAACGCCGGCAGCACATCCCCAGGAGCCGAAGACGCGCCCGGGCGCGAAACAGCCGGTCCCAGCCTGCTGGGCGGCGCATCGCACGCCTGGCGCGCGCTTCGCCATCGCAACTTCCGTCTCTTCTTCGGCGGACAGAGCATCTCGCTGATCGGCACCTGGATGACGCGCATCGCCACGGCGTGGCTCGTCTACCGGCTCACTCATTCGGCGCTGCTGCTGGGCACGGTAAGCTTCTGCGGCCAGATTCCCACCTTCCTGGTCGCGCCCTTCGCCGGGGTGTGGGTCGATCGCCTCAACCGCCGCCAGCTTCTGGTGTGGACGCAGACGCTCTCCATGGTGCAGTCGTTCATGCTTGCGGGCCTTACGCTGACCGGAGTCATCACCATTCCCTGGATTCTGGGCCTCAGTGTGATGCAGGGTCTCATCAACGCCTTCGACATGCCCGGCCGCCAGTCGTTCATGGTGCAGATGATCGAGGATCGCGAAGACCTGGGCAATGCCATCGCCATCAACTCGTCCATGGTCAACATGGCGCGCCTCGTCGGCCCCTCGCTGGCCGGAATCCTGATTGCCGCCACCAACGAAGGCTGGTGCTTCTTCACCGACGGTGTCAGCTACATCGCCGTGATCGCCTCGCTGCTGATGATGCGCCTGCACCCGGTAGCCACGCGCCGCAGGGCGACTTCAACTTTCGTGGAGCTGAAGGAAGGCTGGACTTACGTCTCCCAGTTTCTGCCCATCCGCACCATCCTCTCCTTGTTTGCCGTGGTCAGCCTCATGGGCATGCCCTTCGTGGTGCTGATGCCCGTCTTTGCGGCCAAAGTGCTGCACGGTGGACCGCACACGCTGGGCTTCCTGATGGGTGCCATGGGCGTGGGCGCGCTCGTCTCGGCTCTTTCACTGGCAGCGCGCAAGAGCGTGCGCGGCCTCATCCGCATCATTCCCATCGCCGCCGCGGTCTTCGGCCTCGGCCTCATCGGCTTCGGCCTCTCGCATGCCTACTGGCTCTCCATGCTGATGGTTTTCATCGCCGGCATGGGCATGATGCAGGGCATGGCCGCCAGCAACACCATCATCCAGACGCTGGTGAGCGAAGACAAACGCGGTCGCGTAATGAGCTACTACACCATGGCCTTTGTCGGCATGGCGCCCTTCGGCAGCCTGCTGGCCGGCACCATGGCGCATGCGCTGCCCACCACTACGGCGCTGGTTCATGGCGTTGCGCTCGTGCTCACCGGCTCGCAGTGGACGGTCATCATCAATGGCAGCTTCGTGGTGCTGGGGGCGCTGTGGTTCTTCAGCCGCTTGCCCGCGCTGCGCCACGTGGTTCGTCCCATTTATCAGGAGATGGGCATTCTGCCCGCCGCTGAAGAGATGGCCGCCGAGCAGGTGCAATCCTGAGGCAGCCGGCCGAAACGTGACGCCAAAGAAGGCTTTGAAATCCCAATCCTGTCCCCCGAGGAATTGTCATCCTTAAGGCGCAACCGACGGATCTGCGACTGCCTTTCGGGCGCTCCAGGTCATTTCTTCTGCAGCCGTCAATAGTCCCGAGGAAGTCCGTTCTCGAACTCCCCCATTACCCCGACGGCAGATCTCACATTGCCGCATTTACCATGGGAATAAAGCGTCGATTGTTGTATGCCCAAGAACAATAGTCAGCTTCGCATCGCTGCGCGGGCCTCGAAATCCTCGCCGGCGAGGAATCCGCCCACCGTTTCTCCGCGCTGGCTGCTCAGCGCCATCGGTCTCACCGTGCTGGCCGCTATATTTTGCGCCTGGGCCACGCTGTGCCTGCTCTTCTGGCAGGGAAGCTGGCAACTGCTATACCACCCCAATTCTAAAGTTGTGCGCACTCCCGCCAGCGCAGGCCTGCCTTTCGAATCCATCGGCTTTGCAGCCACCGAAACCGGGCACCTGCGCCTCGAGGGCTGGTGGATTCCCGCCGCGCCCGGCGCGCGTTTCAGCCGCTACACGGTTCTTTATCTCCACAGTCAGAACGGCAACCTGGGCGACACCGTCGATGCGCTTGCGCAGATGCACGGCGCCGGCGTGAACGTCTTTGCATTCGATTACCGCGGCTACGGCCGGAGCCAGTTCGCGCATCCCAGCAAAACCCGTTGGCAGCAGGACGCAAACTGGGCGCTCAATTACCTCACGGCCACGCGAGATATCAATGCGCACACCATCGTGCTCGACGGCGATCAACTGGGCGCGAACCTCGCACTCGAGATTGCCGCCGCGCATCCTCAGCTCACCGGCGTGGTGCTCGAGTCGCCGCTGCTCGATCCCATGAGCTCGGTCTTCGACGATCCGCACGCACACTTGGTTCCGGCGCAGGAGTTGGACCGCGATCGCTACGATCTCGAATCCGCCGCGCGCGCGCTGCGCATTCCGTCGCTCTGGTTTCTGCCCGCTACCGGCGCGCACACGCCTGCGGCGTACTTGAGCGTTTCGGCCACCAAGATGCTGGTATGGACGAATCCGGGTGAATACGGCGAAAAGACCTTCGCGGACGCGCTTTCGCGCTGGCTGGATGGATTGGGCAGCTAAGTTCGGCGCGGCGACAGCTTCGGATGGGAGAACAACCGCAAATCCTATTCAAGTTGAAACTTGGCCGACGGGAATTCGCGCGCCCAACTCCGCTAACTCCGTTTTACCGCGGCATGTCCCGGTGCAGCGCCTTCGCATCGTAACCCGCGGCCTTGATTCTTCTGGCAATCTCTTCCACCATCATCACGCTGCGATGCTGACCTCCCGTGCAGCCGAAGCCGATGGTGAGATAGCTCTTCCCTTCCTCCACATAGTGCGGCAGCAGGTACAGCATCAGGTCGGTGACGCGATCGAGAAATTCTCCGGTCTGCGGAAATCCGCGCACATAGTTGGCGACTGCGGGATCCAGCCCCGTCTTGTTGCGGAATTCAGGCACAAAATGGGGATTGGGCAGGAAACGCACATCGAAGATCATATCGGCGTCCAGCGGCACGCCGTTCTTGAAACCGAAGCTGAGGCAGGAGACCAGCAGGCGCTGGGAGCCGTCCTCCTGACCGAAGCGCGCCTGGATCAGGGCCCGCAATTCATGCACGTTGAAGCTCGAGGTATCGATCAGCGTGTCGGCAACATTGCGAATGGGGTCGAGAAGCTGCCGTTCTTCCACAATGGAACGCGAAACCGTTTCGGTGCGGCCCAGGGGATGGGGGCGCCGCGTTTCAGAGTAGCGCCGCACCAGCACCGCATCCTGCGCGTCAAGAAACACCACGCGCGTGTGCAGCAATTCCCTTACCCGCTTCAGCATCTCCGGCAGCCGGTCGAGCGTGGAGCCCTCGCGCACGTCCACTACGATGGCCGCGCGGCTCATATCCGCAGACTGGCTCACCAGCGCAGCGAAATCGGGCATGAGTTCCAGGGGCAGATTGTCAACGCAGTGAAATCCCAGGTCCTCAAAGGCCTTGAGCGCCGAGGCCTTGCCGGCCCCCGAAATTCCTGTAACCAGAACCAGTTCCTTGCCCGGCTTGCTCTCGCTTCTGCCAGGAGACTTGGCCGCACCCGGCGCCACGGCTTCGGGCGCCTGATCGAATGGCGTCATGGGCACCATCGTACACCGCAGAGAGAAGTTTGTCCCCTTGGATGCGGCGAGTTAAATGCGCGGCGCCGCGGCGGCGCCACGCAATTCCGCCAGAGCCTGCGCCTGCGCGGCATTCAGCGGCGGTGAAAGCATGGGGCCCTGGCCGGCTGCGCAGCCGATGCGCATCAGTGCCCGGACCTGGTCCGGTGTTTCAATCCCTTGCGCCACCACGCGAACGCCCAGCGTCTCCGCCAGTTGCACAAGCCACTCCAGAACCGCCTGCTGCCGGCCCACGCTGAGGACCGCGGGGGTGAGCTTAGCGTCGAGCTTCACCATGTCGAGCGGCAACCGCACCAGATGATTGAGGGGCGCCAGGCTGCTGCCGAAATCATCCATTGCCACCCGCACATTGCAGTCCACGATGCGCTGCAGTGCGGCGATGGAGGCGTCAGGAGCTTCATTGAGGGCGCACTCCGGAATCTCCAGCACCAGCCGTGCGGGGTCGGCGCCGCTGGCGGCAAGCACCTGCGTCAATTCCGCCACCAGGCTGGCATGGGTAAACTGGCGCGGCGTCAGGTTTACCGTCAGGTACAAATCGCTCCGCGGCAGGGCTTGGCTCCAGGCACGCAGCTGCCGGCAAGCAGCCAAAAGCACATCGCGGCCCAGTGGGATGGAGAGCCCCGATTCTTCAGCCAGCGTCATCAGCTCTTCCAGGTTTTCAAGGGAGCCGTCGGCGCGGCGCCAACTGAGCGCAGTTTCGAAGCCTTCCAGCCGGCCCGTCGCCAAGTGGTACACGGGCAAAAACTGGAATTCCCACAAACGCTGCTCCAGCAGCGTGCGCAGCTCGCGCTCCCGCTCCTGCCGGCTGCTGACGCAGATCTCCAGATGCCGGTCGAAGATTTCAAAACGCCCGCCCCCGGCCTGCTTGGCGCGGTACATGGCAAAATCCGCGTCGCGAATCAGCAAAGCGGGCGCGCTATGTTCCGAACCCGCCAGAGCGCCGCCGAGGCTGGCTCCGGTTTGGATCATGTGGCCGAAGATTTCGAAGGGCCGCGCCATCTCGTGCAACACACGGTTGGCCACGATCTCCAGGTCGCCCGCGGAGAGAATGTTTTCTACCAGCATGGCGAATTCATCTCCGCCCAGGCGCGCCGCCGAGTCCTGCGGGCGAAGCGTGGAGCGCAGCCGCTCCGCAATGCCCTTGAGCAGCACGTCGCCGGCAGCGTGCCCCAGGCCGTCGTTGATCTCCTTAAAGCGATCCAGGTCCATGTATAAAACGCCGCAGGTGTGATCCGGCCTGCGTGCGCGGCGGCTCAGCGCCAGCGTCACCCGATCGAGAAAGAGGGCGCGATTGGCAAGCCCGGTAAGCACGTCGTGCATGGCATCGTGCTGCAGTTTGGCCTCCGTCTGCTTGTGTTCCCCGATGTCGCGAAAGCTGAATACGTATCCCACCGCCGCGCCATTCACCAGTAAAGGTGCAATCTGCAGGCTGACATCGATCAGCTCGCCCGACTTGGTGGAGCGCACCGTTTCCACCAGCGCTCCGCCCTGCTCGTCCACGCCCTTGAGCAGCATGGCGTGTTCGTTGAGCCGGGTCTCGGGCACGATCAGCTCGCGCAGGCTCCCGCCGCTCGCCTCTTCGGCCGTATAGCCGAACATGCGCGTGAAGGCGGGATTGGTGTACAGAACGTGATCGCCATGGTCGATGGCCACGGCTTCGGGAATGCTGGAGAGCACGTCTTCCATGAGCCGCGTCTTGGGCACTTTTTCGCGGCCACCGGGATGGGCCACAATCACCGCTTCGCGCAGCGTGGCGTCCACCAGGCTGTACGTGCCTTCCACCGGCGACAACCGGCCTCCCTTGGTGGGCATGGTGGCGTGGAAAGGGCTGCCGCGGCGCGTGCCGGTGAGCAGCGTCTGCGGCTCCGCGGTGCCGGGAAACAGCCCCCACAGCACCTCTTCGATGGGGCGCGGCGACCATTCCCCTTCCGTCAACCCCATCATCTGCCGCGCTTCGGCGTTGGCAAACACGATGCGGCCCGCGCGTTCCAGAAACACCAGCACGGGAAGCGCATCCAGAATCTGGCGCTGTTGTAGAGAGTTCGCGTTGGCGGGAAGATCGTAGATCGCTGCCTCCTCAGGGCCGGTTTTCCGCAGCCCTTGCGCAGCGTTACACTCCGGCTCCAGAGTCTTGCTCCCATGGGGTGCGGCCATAGGAAAATCGTAGGTTGCGGTAGCCCCGGCATCCATCCCCAAAACCGGGTATCGGCTGGTAACCAAAGTCAACGAGTTGCGAATTCCCTCACCGGTCGCCGCAACGCATCCTCTAACACAGACGAGCAAGAAGCCGCCAGGCGAGCGCCCGCCCCGATTGGCAGGCGGATTCAGAAGTACCGCGCCGCTAGGGAATTTCCACTAGCTCCATCTGCCCGTCGCGCCGGCGATGGAGCACAAACAGCTCGCCCGCCAGAGTGCGAAAGATGAGCAGATCGCGATCGCGAAATTCGGCGTCCTTGACCGCTTCTTCGATGGTCATGGGCCGCAGCGCAATGGCCTCGCCGTTCTTCAGCACATGCGGCTCGACGACCGCAGCCTTGGCGGGGAAGGAGTGTACCGCAATCTTGGCGCGCGCCTTTGCCGCCTCTCCGGCTGCGTTCCCATTCTCGCTATCCGGCTGCGCGGCGCGGGCCTTGGGCCGAGCCACCGGCGGCGCCGTCAGCACCTTTTCTTCCTTGGGTAATCGCTTGGTCACAATCTTGCGGTCCCGGTAGCGGCGCGCCTGGTTCTCCGCGTGCGCAATCGCCTGGCGCAGCGCCGCATCCAGAGCGTCCGCCTTGCCGGTCGCGGCAATAGTCTGCATCCGCGCCTGCACAGTCAACTCCACGATCTGCAAATGCCGCTGGGCGCTGAACGTGATGCTGGCGTGCGCGCTCCGGCCCAGAATCCGGCCGATCCGATCCATCCCTTCCTGCGCCATATCGCGCAGAGCTTTTGGAATTTTCACTTGCCTGGCGGTGAACTCCACATCCATGGTCAGCCTCCGCTCCTGCTGGTGGAGCACAGTATATGACGAATGCGCTGCCAACTTCTAGCTGTCGCTGCCAGCTCTCAGCTTTCAGCTTTTTGCTGCCAGCTTCTGTAGCTTTACCCGGCTCTGCCGTCCGGAAAGGCCGGTGCGTCACGGAGTTCTGGGAATTCCGCCGTCCATGATGGAGCCCCGACCAAGCTGAAGGTTGACAGTTGAAAGCGGCTTTTCAGATCTCCCACCGCAGCAGCACGGTTCCCACGGTGAACCCCGCGCCCACCGCAGCCAGAAGCACCAAATCGCCTTTTTTTAACTTGCCTTCCTCTACGGCCGTTTCCATGGCCAGCGGTATGGTCCCTGACGAGGTATTGCCATACTTTTCGATATTGACAATCACGCGGCACGGGTCCATGCCCAGCCGTTCCGCAGTAGACGTAATAATTCGCTTGTTGGCCTGATGGGGAATAAAGCAACCCAAATCCGCGCCGCTTACGCCGTTGCGTTCCAGGAGCTTCAACGTCAGCTCGGCCATCTTGCGCACCGCGAATTTATACACCGCGGGGCCGTCCTGGTGAATGAAGTGCATCTTTTGGTCGACGGTTTCATGAGTCGAGGGATTCAAGCTTCCGCCGCCGGGCATGTACAGGCTCACGCCGCCCGAGCCGTCGATCTCGTTCAAGGCATCGATGATGCCGATCTCGCCCTCTTCAGCCGGCTCCAGCAAGACTGCTCCGCCGCCGTCGCCAAAGAGCACGCAGGTCGCCCGGTCCGTATAGTCGGTCATGCGCGTATTGGCGTCGGCGCCGCAGACCAGAACCGTGTGATAGGCGCCGCTTTCGATCATCTTCACGCCCGCTTGCAGCGCATAGGTGAATCCCGTGCAGCCGGCTGAAACGTCAAAGCCCCACACATGCGGCGCGCCGATCTTGTTTTGCACCAGGCACGCCGTGGAGGGATACAACATGTCCGGCGTCACCGTGCCCACGAGGATGACTTCCAGATCCTCCGGCCCCATGCCGCGCGCGGCCAGGCACTGCTTTGCCGCCTCGGCGCAGATATCGCTCACACCCTGGCCCTTGGCCAGCACATGCCGCTCGCGGATTCCCGTGCGCTCCATGATCCACTGGTCGCTCGTCTCCACCATCTTTTCAAGATCTTGATTGGTCAGCACATCGGGGGGAACGTAGGTGCCGAACGCCGTGATCTTGGCGCGCCGGCCCACAACCGGTCGAACGGTCAGGCTCAATTCGTCTCTCCTTGCGCAGGGATCGGTAGCCGATTACTTCGTCCACCCACGATGGCCAAAAAGCAGAAGCGCCCACGGCGCCAAAAAAGTACCGGGTGACCTACTGCGCCCGTACTAGCCCGTTACCGTTGCTTCCTTCCGGACCTGGCGGGGTTGGCGGGATTACGTCGCGTAGGACCCGGCACTGATCGATTTTACCACCCGGCGTTGAACTTCCCCATCTGCAGAATTGTCCGTCTGCCCGGATTACAACTGCTTCACGCCTCAAATCGCACCATTGCTTTGTCACCGGCTCGAGCCGTTGCGCCCCGTCTCAAATTTTCGTGGTTCAGCGCGTCAACTCCGTGCTAAAGTGGGTTCGATTCTTCCCTCATGCTTCTTCATTCTTTCCTCGATGAGGAGGAGAAATGGGCCTCTGCCCGGAGCGTGTCCGCAATCCGGAAAGGCGAGTGCCGGCCCGAATGCGGATTTGGATGATTCGTTGCGCCGCCGCGGGCCTGCTGTTCTTTTCTACGGCCAAACCCTGCCGCCCGCAGGCGATCTCCGCACTTCAAAGGGAGCAAGTGGACATCATGCTCGAGAACGTTGCCCATGACGTAGAGAAGCATTACTACGATCCCACCTCACTGGGCAGCGATTGGAACGCCAGAGTTCGCGAAGCCAGGCAAAAGATCGACAAGTCGGATTCCGTCAACCGGGCCATTTCTCACATCGCCGCCCTGCTCGACGGTCTTCACGACTCGCACACCTTTTTCCTTCCTCCGGCGCGGCCCTACCGGAACGAATACGGCTTTCAAATGCAAATGGTCGGTGACCGTTGTTATATCACCCGTGTGCATCCGCGCAGCGACGCGGACGCCAAAGGCCTCAAACCCGGCGACCAGATCGTTTCCATCGACGGCTATGCGCCCACCCGCGGCGATCTGTGGAGAATGAAATACCTGTTTTGGGTTCTGCAGCCGCAGCCGGACCTGCGCCTGGGCCTTCGCACTCCGGACGGCAAGGAGCGCCAGGTTGACGTGATGGCAAAGTTTCTTGAGCTTCCCGCCATCAATGACCTCGCCGGCAGCGCAATGTTCGACTCCATACGCGCGGAGGAAGACCAACAGAACTCCGAACGGCCACGTTACACAGAACGCGGCCACGCCTTGCTGATCGTGAAGCTTCCCACGTTCGCGCTTTCTGCCGCTCAAATCAATGCTGTGATGAACAAAACGCGGGGCCGCGACGCCGTAATACTCGACCTGCGCGGCAATCCCGGAGGCGACGAAGAAGCGCTCAAGAACCTGTTGGGAGGCATGTTCGAGAAAAAAGTGAAGATCGGCGATCCCTTAGGCAGGCACTCAGAACCGTCGCTCGAGACCGAGCCTTATCGCCACGCGTTCACGGGCAGACTGGTGGTGCTGCTCGATAGCGAGTCGGGATCCGCGTCAGAGCTGTTTGCGCGCGTGATTCAACTCGAGAAACGGGGCCTGGTCCTGGGTGATGAGAGCGCCGGCAGAGTCATGACAGCGCAGCGCTACATGCACCAGACCGGACTGGATACAGTTCTAGTCTACGGAGTGTCGGTGAGCGACGGTGAAATTCGAATGGCCGATGGTCAGAGCTTGGAACATCGCGGCGTGATCCCCGACAAACGAATGCTTCCCAATGCAAGCGACCTGGCCAGCGGCCGCGATCCCGTGCTGGCCGCAGCCGCTGAAATGTTGAATGTGAACATGAGCCCGGAAGAGGCAGGAGCGCTCTTTCGCTGTCAATGGCCGGATGAATGATCGCCAAGCGGCTACGCTTCCAGCCTATTTGAGGCTGCTACGCGCCCGTACCACAGGCCGGAGTCCTTGATGGTGCGCTGCTGGTCGCGGAAATCCACATACGTCAGCCCGTAGCGCTCTGCGTAGCCGTCCGCCCATTCGAAATTGTCCAGCAGGCTCCAGGCGTGAAAAGCGCGGACGCGCGCGCCGTCCTGGATGGCACGGGCAAGTTCCGCCAGCTCCTCGCGGAAGAAGGCAATCCGGCGCTGGTCGGGCACGTGGCCGTTTTCCTTTTCGTAGGGCGAATCCAGGTAACTGCAGCCGCTTTCCGTGATCTCGATGATGGGATGGTTGTACTCGCGAGAGATGCGCGTGACCAGATCGTAAATTCCGCGCGGCCAGATCTCGAGACCGGCGTCGGTCAACGGCCCTTCCGTCGGCATCGCCGCATGGAAGCGTGTATAGGGATCGCGCCTGCCTGCGGTGTCCTCTTCGATCTCTGTGCCAAAGCTCGCTCCCGCGCCGGGATGCGCTGACCCGCCGGCATCGGAGACAATGCGGCGCGTGTAATAGTGGAATCCAATCCAGTCGAGCGGCGCGCGCATGATCTTGTCATCGCCTGCCCGGTACCCCATCAATTCGTACGGCGTCGGCACCACGAATGCGTCGGGATAGCGCCCGTACATCGCGGCGTCGAGAAAATAGACATTGTTCATGGCATGGTAGCGATCGGCGGCGGCGCGATCTTCCGCGCTGCCGGTCTTCGGATACGCCGGCGCCATGCCGTAGGCGCTGCCCACCAAGGCCTTCGACGAGGCCGCCTTGATGGCGCGGAACGCTTCACCCTGGGCCAGGCTCACCGTGTGCGCCGCCCGCAGAAAGTCGCGATAGCTGGCCCGGCCCGGCGGAAAAACGCCCACCCCATAGCCCATCCACGTAAACGACCACGGCATATTGAATGGCGCCCACACGGTGATGCGGTCGCCCAGATGCTTGGCCAGAATGCCTGCGTAATCGGCGAAGTAGCCGGCCAGATCGCGGTTGGGCCATCCGCCGCGATCCTCCAATCCCTGCGGCAGGTCCCAGTGATAGACCGTGCAGAAAGGGCGGATTCCAGCCTCAAGCACTGCATCCACCACGCGGCTATAGTGGTCCAGGCCCTTCTGGTTTGCCGCGCCGGTGCCGTCCGGCTGAATGCGCGGCCACGAAATCGAGAACCGGAAGCTCTTCTGGTTGAGCTGCTTGAGAATGGCGATGTCCTGGGGATAAAAATGATAGCTGTCGCAGGCCATATCCGCCGTCGCCGCGCCTTTCACCTTGCCGGTCGTGTGCACGAATCGATCCCAGATGGACTCGCCTTTGCCGTCTTCTCTCCACGCGCCTTCCACTTGAAAAGCCGCCGTGGCCATGCCCCACAAAAAATCCTCCGGGAAATGCGCCGCCGCGACTGCCTCCGCTGAAACTGCGCCCGGAACCTCTTGCGCTGGCGGGTAAGTTGGACTGGACGCTGCTGCTGCCGGAGGCGCCTTGACAAGCGCGGCGCCAGCCGTGGCCAGAGTGGCGGCAACAAAGCGGCGACGATTCATTCCCATGAAAATCTCCCTGCGCTGCAGAATACTCCTCGCCCACCCCTCTCGACCTGCCTGCCCGGCTCGGTTAAGATATTTTCGTTATGGCATTATTTCCTGTAAAAACCTGTGTCATTTGCGGTGAGGAATTTGAGTTGAAGCCCGACAAGCCAGGCTTCGCCAACCGGTGCCCGAGTTGCAGCGACCCCGAAGAAGCAGAGCTGGCAGCCGCGCGGCATAAGGACGTCTTCGTGCACAAGGGCGAGGCCAATGCCGAACGCCGCCGCGTGATCCGCGACATGCTCTACCGCAAAGACAGCTAGCTCCGGCGTAAGCTTCAAACTGCTGATTTTGTGCCCACCCTGAGTGCCTCGGTGGAAGTCCTCGGGGGAGCGCGTCTTTATCCTTGCGCCTAACTTGGGATTTCACAAATCCGAACCTACGGAATCATGCGCCCACCACTCCGGGAACAGTGCACGCCTTTGATCGCCAGGAACCCGGCCTCCGCGCCCGCGTCCCGCCGCAATAGCCTTCCGTGGTGCCCAATCCCGGCAGAACCTTTTGCTTGAGGAAATCTTCGTAAACCACTGTGTCTTCAGTCCTTGTTTTATCCGTGCCCATGGCATGCAATCATGTGTCCTCCCCCGTCTCCCACGTTTCGTGGGATTATGCTTCGTGCAGGTTCACGAATCAAGAATAGCTTCCGCAATATCGCTATGCGCTATTTCGCTATGATTGTTCACATCACGATTGAGGAGCAAAATCAAACGCAGGAGGAGCGAAGTTGCCGCAACGGTCAGGAATCCTCGCTGACGATCCGCTTAGCGGCCGGTGCCCGACCAGTCATGAACGGATGGCGGGACAGCTCTGGGATGCGTCGTACCACGACGGACCTGCGCCTTGGGATATTGGGCGACCGCAACCGGCAATCGTGCGCCTGGCCTCGGCAGGCGGATTCGCCGGAGCGATGCTCGATGCGGGCTGTGGGACCGGTGAGAACGCTCTCCATATCGCCGCGCTGGGATTGCCGGGGCTGGGTCCGGTTTTGGGCGTTGACGTGGCAGAAACGGCGCTGGCGATGGCCCGAAAGAAGGCCAGCGACCGTGGCATCGAGATTGAGTTCGCGGCGGCTGACGCCTTCCAACTGGCGCGTCTCGGGCGCAAGTTCAGTACGGTGCTGGACTGCGGGCTGTTTCACACCTGCGACGGCGACGAGCGGCACGCGTACGTAGCGAGTCTGGCATCGGTGACTGAGCGCGATGGAACCGTGCACGTGCTGTGCTTCAGTGACGAGGGCCCCGATATCGGCCCGCATCCCGTCAGCCGGGAAGAGCTGAACGCGGCGTTCAACTCCAGCAGCGGATGGAAAATCGCCGTCATAAAACCGGAGCGGATCGAGACGAGAATTCACGATAACGGTGTATCGGCCTGGTTGGCGACCATCAAACGGATTTAAGCTGCCGAATTGGTCAGCCCAGTGAACGGTCCTCGCCGTCACTCATGCTCATGCTTCCCGGGACAGATCGTCCACTGTCAACGGTCCAACGTGCCGGTACAATGGATAAGTGAGCACAACCACGCACAAACCTTCCCCCGTGGTGGGATTTGTTTCGCTCGGCTGCCCCAAAAACCTGGTCGATTCCGAGGTCATGATGGGGCTCCTGGACCGCGCCGGCGCACGCCTGACAGCACGGCCTGAAGAGGCCGAAATCCTGGTCGTCAACACCTGCAGCTTCATCGACACCGCCAAGCAGGAGTCGGTCGACACCATCCTGGAAATGGCGCGGCATAAAACCACCGGCTCGGCCAAAAAGCTCATCGTCGCTGGTTGCCTGGTAGAGCGCTACCGCAACGAAATCCGCAAAAACATCCCCGAAGTGGACGCTGTCGTCGGCACCGGCGAGCTGGAGTCGATTCTTGAAGCCGCCGGCGTAGCTTCCGGCGCAGCGCCCTCGCCTTTCACTATCCTAACCAGCGTAAACGCCGAGACCCGGTCCGGGCACGAATCCCAGGCAGGCACGCACAAGACTGCTTCGCGTCAAGAAGGTGATGCCCGCGAGCGCCACGGCCGCTTCCGCCGCGACGCATGGCAGGGCGCCGCTCACTTATTGCCCACATATCTTTATGACGATAAGACCCCACGGGTCTTATCGACCCCGCGCGCATCGGCCTACATCAAAATCGCCGAGGGTTGCGACCATCCTTGCAGCTTCTGCATCATCCCCAACCTGCGCGGCAAGTTCCGCTCCCGCCGCTTCGAGTCGGTAGTCGCCGAGGCACAGCAGCTCGTGGCCCGCGGCGCAAAGGAAATTACGCTCATCGGCCAGGACACCACCTGCTATGGCGAAGATTTCGGCCTGAAAGATGGGTTGGCGGCGCTGCTCGATGCAATCGCCCGCATCGAGGGCCTGCGATGGCTGCGCTTCCTCTACGCTTATCCCAACCGTATCACCGGCCGCCTGCTCGAGACCATCTCCCGGCACGACAACATCTGCAAGTATCTCGACGTGCCGCTGCAGCATGCCTCACCCGGCGTGCTCAAGCGCATGAAGCGCGGTGCCAGCGCCGATATTTTTTTGAAGACCTTGGAAAAAGTCCGGACAGCAGTGCCTGGAATCGCCCTCCGCACTAGTTTGATTGTCGGCTTCCCCGGCGAGTCGCTCCGCGATTTTGAGCTTTTGGAGGAGTTTATTGCCGAAGCCAGGTTTGACTGGCTGGGCGTCTTCAGCTACTCCGACGAAGAAGGCTCAGACGCACATGGCCTCGATAGCAAAGTCCCCAAGCGCACTATCGAAGCCCGCAAGCGCCGGCTGATGAAGCTCCAGCAGTCCATCTCCCGCCAAGCCAAGCAGAAGTGGGTGGGCCGCGAGGTCACGCTACTGGCCGAAGGAGAGAGCGACGAGACTCCTCTGCTCTGGGAGGGCCGCACCCAGTTCCACGCTCCCGAAATCGACGGCAAAGTCTACATGAACGATTTCGGCGTACTGGAAACCCTGGAACCGGGCCGCTTCTACCGCGCCCAGATCACCGAGGCCCATGACTACGATGTGGTGGCGCGGGTGGTCTCGAAGGAGAGCTAGCGCCGCTGTATGTGCGGGTTCGGAGACGCGCGCCACAGCCGGTCTGGACAGCCTGCGGAAAAGCTCCCAACGAAGAGTGGTGCCAGGCGCCGCTTTATTCTGCTAAACTCTCGGGCATGAATAAGCGGCTTTCCCGCCACCTGATCGCCGTGGGCGCTGGGCTGCTGGCCCTGTGTGCCGCGCTTTCTCTGCGTCCATCCGCCTCCGCGCAGGACTGGGCCAAACAAATCCTCGATAAATCGCCGCGTCACCAGGAGTGGGTGAAAATCCACGAGGGGCAACGCACTTTGCAGGCCTTCATCGTCTACCCCCAGCTCAAAAACAAGGCGTCGGTGATCCTGATGGTTCATGAGATCTTCGGCCTCACTGACTGGGTGCGCAGCATGGCCGACGATCTGGCCGCTCAGGGTTACGTCGTCATCGTTCCCGACCTGCTCTCCGGAACCGGACCCAACCGCGGCGGCAGCGAATCGTATCCCGACCAGGATGCACGCGTGCGCGCGGTTTCCATGCTCGATCCCGACCACGTAAACGTCGACCTGAACGCCGCGGCCGACTATGCGCTGAAGCTGCCCGCCGCCAACGGAAAGCTCGCCGTGATCGGCTTCTGCTGGGGCGGAGGAAAGTCGTTTGAGTTTGCCACCGTGCGCCACGATCTAAGCGCGTCCTTCGTCTTCTATGGCCCTCCGCCAGAAGATCTCGCCGCCATCACCGCACCGGTCTATGCCTTCTACGCCGGGAACGACGCCCGCATTACGGCCACCGTCCCAGCCACCGAGGCGGCCATGCAGAAGCTGGGCAAGACGTACGAGCCCGTGGTCTACGCAGGCGCCGGCCACGGCTTCATGCGCCTGGGCGAAGATCCCGGCAATACCAATCCTGCCAATGTCAGCGCGCGAAAAGAAGCCATGCAGCGCCTGCTGTCGCTGCTCAAACACATCTGATTCGTCGCGCAAGCGCGAGTGGGTCAGATTTCCCCTAACGGCCTGCAAGCCTTACCATGCTCGGAACCACTATGCACATCTCGCCTGGCGCCGGCTTCCAGGCACCACCGTGTGCGAAGGTGAGGGAATCGATTTCGAGCCAGCCAGCGGACGCCAGGCCCGCTACGACGAATTCAGAAGAAGCCTCGCTTTCGCCGGCTGGAGTGAAATCCACATGCAAATGCTGCGTGATCGGGGCATCGCCGGGAGAGACCAACTCCGCCCGAGGCTTGCTGTCGTAACCGTGCACTGTCACTTCAGCCGATTTGATGCTGGGCGCGAAGATTTTGGTGAGCGGCGCGCGCGACAAGACTAGATGCAGCCGCGGGAGCAAGGCGGAGCCGTTCGCTTAGATACGCCAATGGCTGCCAGGCGAGCAGAAAAAGTGCCTCTTCCGCTGGAAGAACGCAGCTTCCGCCACAGATTTTTGCTAACGGATCTGAACGTATTCAGCGGCTGGGACCCTGGCGCACTCCCTCTGTGCACAGGCGGGTGATGAGGTGCGGACGCTCCGACGCGCAACGCGTTACTATAAATCTTGATCGCGGCCGCAAAGGCGCGCGCTCCAATAAGGATGAGCGCTCGAAAAAAATCCGCCAAGCTTCTGCGCTGCCCCACCTGCGGCACTCTGCTGCGGCCGCAGGATGAGGATTTTCCTTTCTGCAGCGACCGCTGCCGCAAAATCGACCTCGGCAAATGGGCCACGGGCGTTTACAAGATCAGCTCACCGGTTCTCGATCCGGAAGTCCTGGAAGACCTCGGCGGCAGGGGCGGCAGCAGGGGCGAGGGCTCGCATGACGACTGATCGATCGGCCGCTGCTCCCACTCAGATTCCGACCCGCAAAACGCATTGGGCGTTCCTCACAGCCACATTTCTTGGCATCGGTTACCTCAGGCCAGGTCCCGGCACGTGGGCTTCGACAGCCGCGGTGCTGCTGTGGGCTGGGGCGGCCTGGGGGCTGCATTTGTCCTCGCTGGGTCTCAATCTGCTGCTGGCCGCGGGCATTCTGCTGGCTATAGCTCTGGGGGTGCCTGCCGCCACCATCGCGGAGCGCAAGAGTGGGCGCCACGACCCTGGTTTCGTGGTCATCGACGAGGTCGCGGGGCAGTGGGTCGCGCTGCTCGGATGTCCGCGCGACTGGCCCCACGCCCTCATTGCGCTGGTTTTCTTCAGGCTGCTCGACATCACGAAACCGTTCCCAGCCCGGCAACTGGAGAGCCTGCCCGAGGGCTGGGGCATCGTTTGCGACGACGTGGCCGCGGGACTGTATGCTTTGGGTATTGTGGCTCTTGTGCGCATCTGGTACTGAAATGCGGTAAGCATGGCTCGCAGTTCGTCCCAATCCGTTCCCGAATCGGCGCCCGTGCCGCGCATCGCCGACGTTACCCCGGCGGCCGCCCTGCCTCTGGGCGAAGTGGAGCTGACGGGCGCCAACCTGGGCCCGCACAAATTCGGGCCGCCCGCGGTTCTGGTAGATGGCGAACCGGCCCAGGTGCTCATGAGCCGTCCCGCGCGCCTGGCGTTTCGCGTGCCGGAAAACGCCTCCACCGGCCTCGTCGAAGTCCGCAGCCCCGCCGGCATGAGCAATACCGTGCCTCTGCGCGTGGCTCGTCAGTTGACCGACGGCCTGCACCCCGTCACCAGCCCGGCCGTCAGCCGCTCGGGCATGATCTACGCCACCATCTCTGGCCCTCGCGGAAAACAAACCCCGGTTTCGGTGGTACGCATCAGCCCTGACGGCCGTGGCACACCCTTTGTTACCGGCATCCTGAACGCCACCGGCCTGGCCTTCAACGTCGAGGGCGATCTCTTTGTCACCTCGCGCGCCGAGGGCAATGTTTACCGCATCGACGCGGCCGGCGAATCCACCGTCTACGCCGAAGGCATGGGCGTAGCCACCGGCTGCGTCTTCGACAGCCAAGGCAATCTCTTTGTCGGAGACCGCAGCGGCACCATCTTCAAAATCAATCCGCAGCGCCAGATCTTTGTGCACGCCACGCTCGAGCCCAGCGTGGCCGCCTATCACATGGCTGTGAATGCCGAAGGCTGCCTGTTTGTCTCCGCGCCCTCGCTCTCCTCGAACGAGGCCATCTGGACGGTCGAGCCCAACGGCGACACCCGCGCCTGGTTTCGCGGCCTGGGACGCCCGCAGGGACTGGCGCTTTCGCGCGAGGGCGATGTGTACGTTGCGGCATGCTTGCACGGGCGTCGTGGGCTGGTGCGCGTGACGCGGGAGGGAGAGGCGTCGTTAGCCCTCGCCGGCATGAATCTGGTCGGCGTGGCCTTTTCGCCCCTCGGCTCCGCCATCCTCGCCACCCACGACGCCGTTTATGATGTGGATTTGGGTGTGGAGGGGCTGGATTTGTTCTAGCTGCGAGCTTTCAGCTATCAGCCTTTCCGGTGATTCAATCTGCAGCCGTGAGGACGCCGGGATCGGAGCAGAGGCCGTTTTGTCCGGCAACACGCGAGCTAAGAGCTGAAAGCTGAAGGCTGGAAGCTGTTCTTATGAGATCCGAGATCATCGCCGTCGGTTCTGAGATGTTGACCCCGCACCGCCAGGATACGAACTCTCTTTATCTGACCCAAAAGCTCAATGAGATCGGCGTGAGCGTCGCCTTCAAGTCCATCGTCGGCGATCGCCGCCGCGATCTGCTCAATGCCATCCGCATCGCCCTGGGCCGCGTGGACATCGTGATCCTCATGGGCGGCTTGGGCCCCACCGAAGACGACCTGACGCGCGAAGCGGCGGCCGAGGCCCTCGAACTCTCTCTGCGCCGCGATGCCCAGCAGGTGGCCGCGCTGCATGCCCGCGCCGCCAGCTGGCGCATTTCCATGCCGCCCAATAATCTGAAGCAGGCCGACGTGCTCGAAGGCGCAACCCTGCTGCCCAATCCCAACGGCAGTGCGCCCGGCCAGTGGCTCGACACCGTCTTCAATGGCTATCGCAAGCTGGTCTTGCTTCTCCCCGGCCCTCCCCACGAGTGCCGTCCGCTCTTCGACTCCGAGTGCCTGCCCCGCCTCGAGGAGGTGGTGCCGCCGCGCGCCATCGCCACGCGCACTCTCAAGGCGGCCATGATTGCCGAGTCGCAGGCCGACAAAATCCTGGCGCCCATCTACACCGCCTACGCCGACGTGGAAACCACCATCCTGGCCCACGCCGGCGACCTGCAGCTTACGCTCATCTGCACCAAGCCCGCGATTGAAGAAGCGCAGGCGCGCGTCGACGAGCTCGCCGGCCGCATCGAGGAGGCACTCGAAGACTGGCTCTACTCTTCGCAGGGTGATTCGCTGGAGCAGATCGTTCTCTACTATCTTGGCTTGCGCCAGGCCACGCTGGCCGTGGCCGAAAGCTGTACCGGCGGCATGATTGCCCAGCGCATCACTTCGGTGCCCGGAAGCTCACGCTCCTTTCTGGGCGGGGCCATCGTCTACTCCGATGCTCTCAAGTCGGCCTTCGCGGGTGTACCCGCCGATCTGCTCGCACAGCACGGCGCAGTCTCGGCTGAGGTGGCCAAAGCGCTGGCCCACGGCATCCGGCTGCGCACCGGCGCTACCATCGGTCTCGGTGTCACCGGCATCGCCGGCCCCGTCGGCGGCACTGAAGCCAAGCCGGTCGGCCTGGTCCACATCGCCGTCTCCGATGCGCAGAAAACCGAGTCCATGGAGCGCACCTTCCGCGGCGATCGCCGCCGCATCCGCGAGTGGGCCTCGCAGCAGGCGCTCGATATGGTGCGCCACCGGCTGATGTAGCGCGCTTCGCGGCCGAGCTTAGCGCTCGCGCTCCGCTCCTACTTCGACCCCACCGGCTTGTACGTTGAAGCTCCAGCCTTTTTCAGCACCGGCACCACGTCTTCCGCGCTCAAAAGCGGCGTGGTCTTCACCGTGCGGCATGATCCGCCCGCCGCCACGGCCAGCGCAAAGCTGGCCGCGCTGATGTTGTCAGGGAGCTCAAAAATGGCGATGGTATCGTATTCGCCAAAGGAGAGCCACACTCCGATCACTTTTCCGCCCAGTTTCTCGATCGCTTTGCTGACAATCTCGCCGCGATTCTCCGGCTTGGCGATCAGCCTCTTCAGCGACTCGGGCGCGTACGAAACCTGAAACAGGTAAGCTGGCATAGCACACCTCTCAAGGGATTTTCTGGCGGGGGAGCTGAGACACCCAAGTTTACATCGGAAACCATGCCGCGCAAAATATTTCCCAGGGCGCGCAGAAGCTTGCCATCTCCTTTGCGGCTCTCGGAGATTCCCAGGGGATTGAGTGAATTTCCGCCTTCCGCAGGGAAAAACCAACCCCCACAAAAATGCATCTAAGCTCTTTCTGAACGCGGGTTTCGCTCGATTGACGACAGATTCAACTGGTGTTAAACATAACCTCAAGGGAGTGGCTGTACCGCACGCGCAAGATTTCGCGCGCGGCGCACGTGGTAATGGATCGTCTTCCGGTTCATGCCCGCAGTCATCACCCCGGCGGGTCTCCGGAATTTGCAAGCGGGCCAGTGTAAGGCAGGCAAGCAATCGATAAGGAGATTCAAAAAATGACCTTCTCCCCCAAGGTCCTTGGGACCCTCCATGCAAATTTTCCTTTCAAGTCCGGGTTGCGAGCCGTTCTGGCGTTCGTCGCCGTGGGCTTGTTGTGCGCGCCGGTGCTGCAAGCGCAGTTCCGCGCGTCGATTCAGGGCGTAGTGACGGACCCCAGCGGCGCGGTAATTCCCGGCGCCACGCTCACCCTTACTAACAACGCTACCAACGAGAAGCAAACCACCACCACCGGCGGCGACGGCGTGTATACCTTCAGCGCTCTGCCGCCCGGTACCTTCACCATCACGGCGGAGCGCCAAGGCTTCACCACTAAAACCTTCAACGATGTGCACATCATCCCCGAGCAGGCCAACTCTTTCAACATCCAGCTCGCCATCAGCACCAAGCAGACCACGGTGACGGTGAATGCCGCTCAGTTGCCGCTCATCGACACTGAGAACGCCACCATCAGTGCCACCATCAGCAGCAATGAAGTGCAGCACATGCCTACCTTCGGGCGCGACGTGTTTCAGCTAAGTCAGCTTGCGCCGGGAACCATCAGCGATATGTCCCAGGCGGCCGCCGGCGGCACCTACTCGCTTCCTGGCGTGCAATCGGGGGCAGTCGGCCCCTCGGCGAACGGCGGCATCTTCTCCACCGAAAACGGCCCGCAGATGTTTGCCAACGGCAATCAGTTCGAGAACAACGGCATCCAGGTGGACGGCATCAGCACGGAGAGCGCGGTATGGGGCGGCGCCACAGTGATCACGCCCAGCGAGCAGTCGGTGGACGACGTCCACATCATGACCAACGAATACGACGCTGAATACGGCCGCTTTTCCGGCTCCCAGATTCAGGTGACCACCAAGAGCGGCACCAATCATATCCATGGCGACGTGTTCTTCCAGCGCTGGAGCGCAGGCATGAATGCCTACCAGCGCTATAACGGCCCGGAGTTTTATACCGGTTGCGTCGGCATCACCGGGCCATGCACGCCTGCGATGCGACTCTTGCAGCGCGACCAGCAGCAGTTCAATCAGGACGGCGCCAGCCTGGGCGGACCGCTCTGGAAGAATCATCTCTTCGCCTTCTTCAGCTATGAGGGCGAGCGCAGCGGCGTGATCGAGAACACCTCCACCGGCTGGTACGACACGCCCGCCTTTGACAAGCTGGCCCCCTCCGGTAGCATCGCGTCCACCTATCTCACCTTCCCTGGCGAGGCTCCTAGCGGCACGTTGGTATCGGTAACCTGCGCGAATGCCGGCCTGGTGCAAAATACGAACTGTATGGAGATTACCGGGCAGGGCCTGAACATCGGCTCGCCCTTGACCACTCCGCTGGGCACCCAGGACCCCACCTGGATAAACTCCACCAATCCTGGCGTGGGTAGCGGCTTGAACGCGACCACTGCCGACATCTCCGAATACACCAGCCTCAATCCGACCACCATCACCGACGATCAGTACAACGGCCGCGTCGATGCGGATATCACCGGCAAGGATCGCCTTACCGGCACCATCTACTGGGTCCCGGTATCGGAAACTTATTACAATGGCCCGGTGCGGCCCATGGACCTGTGGCATCACGATGCTATCAACGATGCTTTCACCGGCCTCTGGAACCACATCTTCAGTTCCACGCTGCTGAACGAGGCGCGGGCCAACGCAGCCGGATGGCGTTGGAACGAGGTGAGCACCAACCCGCAAGCGCCCTTCGGTCTGCCGACCGACCAGGTGGACCAGATGGGCACCGTCACGAGTTTTCAACCCTTCGGCGCGCCCGGCCCGAGCATCCTGAATCAGTGGACGTTCGGTTACCGCGACATCGTCACCAAGACAAAGGGCCGGCACGACATGAAATTCGGCGGCGAGCTGACGCGTCTCTACTACCTGAACGACAATCCGCAATCCGCGCGGCCCTCCTATGGGTTCTTCAACGTGTGGGATTTCCTCAATGACGCTCCTTCGTCGGAAAGCGGAACCTTCAGTCCAACCACCGGCACGCCCATCGATGCCCGCCAGGACGACCGCGAAAACCTGTGGGGCGCGTTTGCGCAAGACAACGTCAAGGTTTCAACGCGGCTGACAGTGAACCTCGGCATCCGCTACAGCTACTTCGGCTCGCTCTATGCCAAGCAGAACGATATGTTTTCGGTCCGGTTCGGCAGCGGCGCAGCGCAGCTCACCGGCCTTTATCTCCAGCACGGGAGTAATTTGTGGGTGCCGCAGAAGTGGAACTTCGGGCCGGAGTTCGGATTTGCCTTCAGCCCGCAGGACCGCATTGTCTTCCGCGGCGGCTTCGGCTTGAACTATAACCAGGAAGAAATCGCCATCTCGGCGAACGTTTTCGCCAACCCCGGCCTCACGGTTTCGCCCAACTTCGTGATGAGCACGCCCTCCTCGCCAAATCCCGGCATCGTGTACGGCATCGCCAGCAACATCCACTCCCTCTATGGTTACCCGCCCAATCCCAACGTCATTGCCGTGGGGGCCACGGCTTTCGGGCCCAACGGCTTGCCCACCACCGGACAGACTTCGCTGCAGGCCTTCCCCACCGATCTGCCCACCGAGTACGTGATGCACTTCTCGCTGGGCATGGAGTACGACCTGGGATGGAGAAATGTGTTCACCCTGGGGTACACAGGCAGCCAGTCGCGCCACACCTTCTTCAACGAGAACTTTAATGCAGTCGCTGCAGTTGATGGAATTGCACTGAACCCCTCTGTAAACAACATCGATCTTTACAACAACAACGGGCATGGCAACTACAACTCTATGGTCGCCACGCTTCGTCACCAGATGTCGCACCAGTTCCAGGTGGAGGCGGATTACAACTGGGCCAAGAGCATGGACACCAGCTCCGCGCCCTACGAGCAGCAGTATTATCCCTACGACCCGCAGCTCTCCTACGGGCCTTCGGACTACAACGTGGGCAACAGCTTCAAGGCCTTCGGCATGTGGCAGCCCGACTTCTTCCGCGGCCATTCCTGGGCGGAGAAGATTGCGGCCAACTGGAACCTGAGCGGGATCTTCAACTGGCACACAGGCTTCCCGTGGCAGCCGGAGTACCCGATCGTGAGCTCGCCCACCAGCAGTTCGCTCTATTGCAGCAACTGCGGCTACTCCACGCTGCTGCCCGGCGCGTACCTGGGTGGAGCGGGCCGGAACACCAGCAATGCGGCGTTTAAATCCGGGCCTGGCGTGGGCAACGGCATCAATCTCAACTTCCCCAGCGCTTCTTCCGCTGGAAACGCCTACGCCTACTTCACGCCACCGGCCTATACGCTTGGACCGGTTTTCCCAGCCCCCGGCGGCCTTCCGCCGCAGAACCCCGGTATCGGCCGAAACTCAATGCCCGGGCCCCGCTACAGGGACTTTGACGCGACCGCCTCGAAGACCTTCGGCATGCCCCGATTACGCGAAGGCTCCGGCCTCACGGTGCGCGCCGACGCGTTCAACGTCTTCAACAACCTGAACTTCAATCCCACCAGCGTTACAAACAACATATCTGCGCCCAATTTCGGCCAGGCTCAGTCCGCGCTCGGCGGTCGCACTCTTACCTTGCAAGCCAACTTCAACTTCTGAGCGATTTTCCGATCTGCGCGGCGAATGTCGCCTCGTTCGCCGCGCGTTCTTGCAAGTCCCTCTGTCATCCTGAACGAAGTGAAGTATCTGCGTTGCTCTTTACGCTCTCTGGCAGGAACACCATTCCATGCCCGGCTGCCTGGACCATGAGACCGAGATAAGGAAGGAGGCCCTCCATGCATCGCGGATCTTTCGTGCCGGCACTTCTACTCGCCGCGCTGGTCATCGTCGCCCCCGCCCCCGCGCACGCGCAGCAGCAGATCGTTATTGACGCTACGGCGCCCACCACGCCCTTTCCGCATTTCTGGGAAGAGATGTTCGGTTCCGGGCACGCCAATCTGGCCATGCGCGAGAGCTATCGCGACGACCTGCGCGCCGTGAAAAAAGTTGCGGACTTCGAGTACGTGCGCTTCCACGGCATTCTCGACGATGAGAACGCCGTCTACAACCTCGACGATCGCTGCAACCCGGTCTACAACTTTGCCTATGTCGATCAGATCTACGACGGGCTGTTGAAAAATGGCGTGCGCCCCTTCGTCGAAATCAGCTTCATGCCCAAGAAGCTGGCCTTTAATCCCCTCGACCTGCATGTGTTCTGGTACCATCCCAACGTCTCGCCGCCCAGGAGCTACACGCAATGGGACGAGCTGATGAAGCACTTCGCCCAGCACCTCGTCGATCGTTACGGAATCGACGAAGTAGCCCAATGGTACTTCGAAGTTTGGAACGAGCCCAACATCGACTTCTGGGGCGGAATTCCGCGCCAGCAATCCTACTTCGAGCTCTACGCGCACACCGCCCGCGATTTGAAAAGCGTGAGCCCGCGCCTGCGCGTGGGCGGGCCGGCTACGGCAGCCGCCTCCTGGGTGCCCGAATTTCTCACTTACGTCGCCACCAATCATGTCCCCGCCGACTTTGTATCCACGCATGCCTACGCCGACGACACGGTCGAGAATCTTTTCGGCAACCATCAGCCGGTTCCCATGGACGACCGCGTCTGCCGCGCGCTGGCCAAGGTTCGCGGTCAGATCAAAGCTTCGCCGCTGCCTGATCTGCCGCTTTACCTGACGGAATGGAACGTGCAGGGCGAGGACCAGTCGCGCGATACCATCTTTGTGGGGCCGGCGCTTGCCAACACCGTTCGCCAGTGCGACGGGCTGGTAAACATGATGTCGTTCTGGACATTTTCCGATGTGTTTGAAGAGGGCGGACCGATTCCTCGCCCGTTCGTCGGCATGTTTGGATTGCGCGCCAAGGGCGGAATCGACAAGCCTGCCTACTACGCTTACGGCCTGCTGCACCGGCTCGGCCATCGACGAATCGCCAATGCCGCCGATGACGCAATCGTAACCAAAACCGCGCCGGGCGGTCTCGCCATCGCGGTGTGGAATCTTGTCGATCCTGGCAAAGAGGGCGCAAACCAGAGCGTCGCGCTGCGCTTCCGGCATGTTTCTCCGCAGGCGCAAATTACGCTTGAGCGCGTCGACGCCAACCATGGCAATGTCCTGCCCAAATACGCAGCCATGGGAAGTCCCATTGACCCCACGCCCGATCAGGTCGAGCAACTGAATCGCGAAACCGCCTTGCCGCTCCCGCAACCCGCGCATTTGACCGATGGTGCGCTGACGCTCACCCTCACGCCCAATGCTCTGGTACTCGTGGAAGTGCGGCCATAACAGCCCATGGCGAAGGTCCAAATTTGAAAGGGCACGACTTCAGTCGAGCCGATAAGGCCGGCAAAAACGGCGAGGGCTTTAGCCCTTGAGGGATGGTCCCATCGCGGGTCCGATTGGTGCGACGGGTTCAAGCCTCACGTCGCCCGCAGCGGCGCAAACTCCTCCAGCCGCGCCTTCAGCACTGCGCGGCTGATGGGTGTTTCGTGCAATAGCAGTTCCGCCGCCTGCACCAGCGGATTTCCATGGAACCACTTTTGCACCACGTTATCGCGCAGCAGGTTGGTAATGGCCAGCAGCGACATGCCCTGGTGATGCGCCATCCACTCCCGCACCAACTCCGGCTTGCGCAGCGAGCCCATGTAATCCGCCGCTTCGTAAAATCCGTATGCGCCCACCCAGCCCAGATTGGCCATGCGGCGCAGATTCGCAAGCGCCCGCGCGGTATTCGCGCCCAGCGCCAGAAAGGTCGAATAGGGCGAGATCACCGGTCCGGCATTGGCCTCGAACCACAACGCGATGCGCGGCACGCCGTAGGCGAAATAGTGGTAATGACCCTCGGCATTGCGCTGCGCGGCGCCTGACTCCGAGATCCCCCAGGGAATCCCGAGACCGGCCGCGAACGCCTGCTGCACGTGCACTACCGCGTCCTGCGTGCGCGCCATCATGGTCCCCGGGTAGCTGCGCATCCACAGCGCCGGCATCAGGTATTCAAACATGGTGCCCGTCCACGAGAGCAGCAGAAAGCGCCCGTACGCGTAAGTATGATCGCGCGCCAGCTTGTACCAGCTCTGGTGCGGCAGGTCGCCGCGCGCAATGGCCAGGAAGGTGGCAATCCGCGCCTCCGATGCAATCATGTCGTAACTGGCGCTATGAATCTGCGCCGCCCCGCGCTCATACCCGATGGAAAGCATCTGCCGGTCCCGGTTGACCAGGAATGCGAAATCGGTGTCTTCGGCAATGCGCGCCGCATCCTGTTCCACCGCGCCCAGATTGGCGAACAGCGTGCGCAGGTTCTGCATCGCCGCAGGCAGCAGGATGCGCAGCCGGTCGGCGAGAATCGCCAGGCTCCGATCTTCGTTCAGCACATTCTGCGCGCGCAGCAGGCGGGCGCCCAGCGCCTCGGCAAACGGCAGCGCGTCCTTGATCGGCAACGCATAGCTCTTGTCGTCCAGGGCCAACAGCGCAATCGAGCGCAGCGGCGCGAACTCCGGCAGCGCCCAGGGCAGAAAATCGTGGATCAGCTTGACGATCGCATCCACGCGCCGCCTGGTTTCCACCAGCCACCATGCGTCGTGCTCGGGGCCGGAGGCAGGAGTGCCGGCTTGCCCCATGGCCTCCTGCGCGCCAGGCAGCCAATGAATCCACTCCTCCAGGGTTGCGGATTCCGACGGCAACGAGAATCCCGGAATCGACCCCCAAATTTTCTTTTCCTTACGCAACACGCGAACGTAAGCACGCAATCCCGAGAACAATTGCGGCCTCAGCAGCGGTTTGCGTGCCACGTCCATCGCGCCAATGTGCAGCGTGTACAACGAAGCCACCAGATTCCCGCTGTCGACCGCCGAAACAAAGGGCGGGTTGCCCAGAACCTGCAGCGTTTTGGTGTCATACCAGTTGTAAAGATGGCCGTGAAATTTTTCCAGACGCAGAATGGTTTCGAGACTCGAGCGGCTAAGCGCGGTAAACTCCGGCGCGGTCAGATAGCCCAGCTCGCAGGCTGCCTGCCGCGCATTCAACAACAGGCCAACGTTGGTGGGCGAAACGCGCGCCGCTTCCGCCAATCCGTCTTCTTGTACGTTGTCGGGAATTAGAAAATTGTGCCGCTCCGCGCCATACTCGTGAAAGTAACGCCAGATGCGCAGCGCATGTTCGCACAGCAGCTCGCGGTCGCCGGACGAAAGCGGCTGCCGTTCCCGCGGCGGCCGGTTGAGCCAGATGGTAACGGGGTTGGAGAGTGCCCATAGAACCAGAATCGGCAATGCGCAGAGGATCGCGTCGCGCCGCGCCGACCCGGCCCAGATGAGCACGCCCAATGCCGCAACGAATACCGGCATCAACCCCAGGTAGCGATCGATGGGCGTGCGTCTTGCCCGCTGCAGCTCCGACTGATACGCCGTTTCCCACTCCAGCAGCCGCTCGCCGGTGATGAACCGCCGCACCAGCGACCTGACAATGGCGTCCAGCGCCATCAGCGCTTCATGGGGCAGGAAGACCAGGTGCAGGAGCGCAACCAACAGCGCGTGCCCGAATCCTGAGACCGCTTCCTCCACTCTTCCCTTCTGTCCACTCGCCCAGGCGCGCCCGAGTCCAAATCCAAATTGCGCCACGGTGGGGAAAAACAGCAGGAACAGCGGAGCCAGCGTCCAGTAAAGCGGGCCTCCGGGCAACACCAGCCAGCCCACCACAAAGAGCAGAAACAAAAACGGGTCCACCAGCGAACGGCGCAGGTTGTCCAGAATCTTCCAGCGCGAAATGTCGGAGATGGGGTTGGGAACCGAGCGCCCGGCCTCGTCGCGCACCCGAGAAATCATCCACGGCAAAATCTGCCAATCGCCGCGCACCCAGCGATGCTTGCGGCGAATGTAGGCGCTATAGTGCGATGGATAATCGTCCACTACTTCGATATCGGTGGCCAGGCCCACGCGCGCATACGCGCCTTCAATCAGGTCGTGGCTGAGCAGAGCATTGCGCGGAAAACGCCGGTCGAGCACGGCATGAAGCGTAGCCGCTTCGTAAATTCCTTTTCCCGTAAAAATGCCTTCGCGAAACAGATCCTGGTAGGCGTCGGAAATGGCGCGTGTGTAAATATCGAAACCATTCTGGCCGGAATAAATCGCCGCCAGACGCGATTGCGCGGACGACCGCACTGCGACACTTACGCGCGGCTGCAGGATTCCGTAACCGTCGGTGACGATGCGCCGCTGGGGGTCGATCACCGCTTGATTGAGCGGGTGCGCAATGGCCCCGGCCAGCCCCGCTGCGGTTCCGTGCGGCAGTTGGGTGTCGGAATCCAGCGTGAGAATGTAGCGCACCGCCCGCAGCACATCCACACGGCCGGCCTTGATGGGAAAGGCGTCGAAGCTTCCGGCCAGCAGCTTGTTCAGGTCCAGCAGCTTGCCGCGCTTGCGCTCCCAGCCCATCCACACACCCTGGCGCGTATTGAATATGCGATGCCGGTGCAAGAACAGAAACCTGCCGTTACGCGGCGAGCTGTAACGCGCATTCAGGTCGTTAATCAGTCGCACCGCCAGTTCCACCAGCGGATGCGAGTCGTTCTCCCGCGGCTTGCTCACCGAGTCGGGCAAATCGGTCAGCAGCGCGAAGTGCAGGTTCGGCTCACGATTGGCCAGAAAGCGCACTTCCAGATCGTTGACCAGCTCGTGCACCTGTTTCTCGTTCAGCAACAGCGACGGCACAGCCACCAGCGTCGTGCAATCGGCCGGAATTCCCCGGCTGAAGTCCAGCTTCGGCAATCGTTCCGGATCGATAAACGACGTGATGGCGTTGTTGATCAGGTCAACCGCGTCCTGCGTGGCGGGAATCACCAACAGCACAATCGTGATAATGAATCCGGCCGCGCGCGCCATCACCGGCACGATCGGAAACAGCACTGCGGCCATGAACAATAGGGTGAAGATCTGGATTCCGCCCAGGAAGAACTCTTCTCCGTGCTGGCGTACAAACAGGCGGATGCGGAACGCCACCGTGGGGTGAAAGCCGGTGCGCCGCGCCAGCAATGGAAACCCCTTATCGACCAGGTAATAGCCCACGTGAATGCGGCGACGCTGCACGCGCGCATCCGCAACCTGCTGCCCTGTGCCCTGCCGCGCCAGGTCCAGCACCGCCTTCGCCACCTGCGTCTCCGTGCAGTCGGAGCGCCGCGCCACCAGCGCAATGCGCCGCCGGTACAGCTCGCGGCTCTCGAAGTCCATCTGCGCGTAAGCTCCGGCAGGGTCCTGACGCAGTAGCGCATCGAGAACAATGAGCGGTTCGATCAGATATTCCCAATCGGTGTTGGTGATGGCGCGCAAGCTCTTGATGTGCTCCATCAGCGCGGATGCGGAAGCCCGCTCCCGCGTGCGCAACAACGCCCGCGACTCCGCCAGCAGCCATTCCAGGAGTACAAAGCGCAGGAACGAACTGAGATTCCATAGCTCGTCCACGTTCAGCGGCTCGTGCTCCTGAATCGCGCGCACGAATCCACTGAATGCCGGCCCCGAAAACACGCCTTCCACTGCGGCCAGATACGTGCCGGCCACGGTGGCCGCGCGCGGCTCTTCCTGCTTGCTCGCCACCATCACCCGGGGCAGGCACGCAATGGCTCGCGGCCGGTCCGCGACCGAGCCCAGCGCCGAGCGCAGCAGCCGGTGACTGGCGCCCAGTTCCAGCAGCGCCCCGCGATACGCCGTTTGCGCCGCATCGTCCGTCACCTCGGGAACCGGGTGCCGCGCCAGCTCGCGCTCCAGCTCCACAAGGCTGCGACGCGCAGCGCGCACCCGGGCCATGAAGCTGAAGCGCATGCTGGGCCGCGGGATGACCTCCCAGGCCGCAGCCGCCATGGCCGCCTCCTTGAGCCGCATCCCTGCCTCCGGCTCGTAAGCTTCACGCGACTCGAGATTCAATGCAGTTTGACTCATCGTCCCTCATCGATAACTGGCGGCCTGCATTTCAAACATGGCCGCGTAGCGGGCGCCCAGCGCCATCAACTGGCCGTGATTGCCTTCCTCAACCAATTTGCCCCCTTCAAGAACTACGATGCGGTCTGCCATGCGCACAGTCGAAAACCGGTGTGAAATGAGCAGCGCCATCTTGCCGTAGGTAAGCTCCGCGAATCGCTCGAACACCTCCATCTCACTGCGCGCATCGAGCGCAGCGGTGGGCTCGTCAAGAATCAGCAACTGCGCGTCGCGCAGGTAAGCGCGGGCCAGGGCGATCCGCTGCCACTCGCCGCCGGAAAGATCCACGCCGGAAACAAAGCGCCGGCCGAGCATCTGGTCGTATCCGCCGGCGAGCTTGTTAACTACTTCGGCGGCAAGACTCTTGGTCGCTGCTGTGGCAATATCTTCCTCGCTGTGCGGAACCTCGACCTGACCCACCCCGATGTTCTCCCGCACCGTCATTTCGTAGCGCATAAAATCCTGGAAGATCACACCCATCTCGCGGTGCAGGTCTTCGAGCATGTAATCGCGCAGGTCAACGCCGTCGAGCAGAATCTCGCCCTCGGTTGGATCGTAGAGCCGCGTAATGAGCTTGACGACCGTGGTCTTGCCCTGACCGTTCTCGCCAATGAGGGCAATGCGCTCGCCCGGCTGGATACTGAAGTTGAAGTTTTTCAGAACCTTTCGCTCCGTGCCCGGATAGGCAAAAGAGACGTTGCGGAATTCGAAGCCGCGGCGGATGGGGCGGGGCACGGGAAGCGCATCCGGCTTGTTCTGTACTGTCGGCTTCATGTCGAAGAAAGCGATTAAATCCGTGAGGAATAAGGCCTGATCGGCAATGCCGGAAGCGGTTGAAAATGCCTGCTGGAAGTTCGAGCTGGACTGCTGAATGGCCTGCGTGACCAGGACAAAGGCGGCAATGTTCGGATATTGGCCGGTGACGGCCTGGTAGATGGCGTAGATGTAGGCACCGTAGTAGCCAAGAGTGCTAATGAGCGAAAGCAGCCCTCCCCATAGCATTTTGCGGTTCGCAAGGGCGATGTTCTCCTCGTAAATGCCCTGGGAGAGATCGCGAAAACGATTCGTAAAATAATCGCTGAGGTTGAAGAGCTTCAGCTCTTTGGCGGACTCCTTGCTGCCCCCAACCTGGCGGAGGTAGTCCATGATGCGCTTACGCGGCGTCTGGCGGAAGTTCTTCTCGTAACCCAGGAAAGCGAAGTGGGTTTCGCCGATAAAGGACGGCAGTACACCGGCCGCGAGAGGGAGAATCATCAGCGGCGAGCGGTAAATGAGGACCCCGCTCCAGATCAGCGTCATGATGATTTGCTGAAAAAGCCGTCCCATCTGCTGGATCATGGCCAGGCGGTCGGTGGCCTGCACCCGGGCGCGCTCCAGGCGGTCGTAAAAGTCCGGATTCTCGTAAGTGGTCAGATCGAGCCGTGCGGCCTGCTCCATCACCTTCACGCTGACATGGTTCGTGTACCGGTCGGCGAGAATCTGATCGGTGTAGTCCATGGAGCGCGTGAAGATGCCGCTCAGGAGCGCGAGCACCACTTCGCCGCCCACCCACCACCAGAAGTAGGGCAGGGGCGGCTTATGCTCTATAGCTTTGGTAACCCCGTAGACGATCTCTGCGGCAACAATGCCGATGCCCAGCGAGATGACCGGCTGAATGACCCGAAGGACCAGCCCCCAAATGACAATGGAGCGGCCGGCCTGCCACAGAATCTTGAGCACTAGCGGCACGTTGCGCAGCGCGCGCACGCGGTCGGCCCAGGCGCTGCCCCCGCCTTGTGCTGCTCCCTCCGGCGGCTCAGAGGATGGCCCGTGCTTCACTTTCTCACGATCCGCATATGAGGACATAACTCCCTTTGGGAATCTCCGTTGCTGTCCAGAGAGTCGACAAAGGCGCTTGACGCGCTGGGTTCTTGAACCAAGGAGTTACGGCAAAACCAGGGAAGCCGATTTTCGACCAGCTTTGGCTGAGGCATCCACGCACGAAAAGCGGCATGGAAGGAAGAAGTCAGGCTGACTGCTCTACTATGGAGCGCCGGCTTATCTGGTTTGAACCTATCGAAGCTTTCTCCATGACGTCAACAAAAAAATCCACCGTCTCCTTCAAAATGCTTCCGGGCTCTGCAACAACATCCCCTCTCTCGTGTCTGGACTCCGTGTCCATGACGCTCTATCATTCTTTGTTATGCGATGCGCTGCGCATCCGGTGCGTTGTTCTGTTTTGATTTCAGGAAGCTTACGGCGGTGCTCCAATTCATAGGAAGTGAGGGGCATGCGCTGTGGCGCTTACCTCCACCCCAGCAACGAAGGCCAGTCGCTCCCGTCTTCGCCACGCGGTGACGAAAACGCCGCTTAAGGGTCGAGACTTCGCGCGAAACCGATGGGGGAACCGCAATAGCAAAAGCGCGGACTGAGAAGAGCGCTCGAGCACCGGCTATTTCGGCCGCGCCGCTGCCGCCGCCTTGGGCGCAGCCGCCGGCGCCGCATCCGGCTGGAATCCGGCCTTCGCCATGCCGCGCTGTGCTTCGGGGTTTTTCATGAAAGTCTCCCACACAAAGCCGCTGCGCGCATTCTCCGCCATCAGCATGGTGATGCCCGTATCGATGCCAATCACATCGCTGTCATACCAGTTGGTGAGCGGGTTAAAGGCATCCACAAACCCGTAGCGGCACCAGGCATTCGGATAGCGATCGTGAATGGTGTGCAGAACGCGCATGGTCTCTGCGGGCAAGAACGGCAGCGAGCCTCCCGCCGCGCACGGAACTATGGTTCCGTCGATCGGTCCCGTGGCCGGCGGTCCGCCCCACACCACGTAACCCTTGTCGGAATCCGACGCCGTAATCCCCCACAGCGCATTGCTGTAATCGGGGAACTTTTCATTTAGCGAGAGACAGAACAGCCGGTGCGCATCGGTAGCGATTACCGAGTTTTGAAAATAGTTCGCGTAGCGGTCGTGCTTATTCCGGAAATCGAACCAGGCCTGCGAGTACTGATTCACAAACAGCGGCGCGAAGGAGCCGATGTAGCGCAGCCCGTCGTACTCGAAGATGGTGCGCTTCCAGGCCGGCCATGCGTCGCCGCTCAATGGGTGCGACGACGACCCCATGCCCAGCAGGTAGATCATCATCAGTTCGCTGTAGTCAGCCCAGCGCGAGGGAAGGAACCCGTACTCCGGCGTCCACCCCATGGATAGGATCGTCGTATCCTCCGCCAGCCACGTCCAGTCCACGCGGTCGAAGATGGCGTGGGCCAGTTCCGAAATGTCCCGGTCCTCGGCGAAATGCTGCTTGCAGGTCAGCACTCCGCACAGCAGAAGCGCCGTATCTACCGACGACACCTCCGAATCCCACACCCGTTCGCCGCTGTCGATATTGGCAAAATGAAAGAAAAAACCGCGATGCGTGGGCAGTTTGTGCCACAGAAACGACAACGCTTTCACCACCCGCAGGCGCGCGTCGGCGTAGGAGACAAACCCGCGCATGTGCGCAATGCAGATGGCGGTCAGCCCAAACCCGGTGGACGCGATACTGGCCACAATGCTGGTGTCGCGGGTGCGGGTGTCGCAGCGGTCCTTGATCAAGCCTGTCAGCGGATTGCCCTGCTCCCAGAAATAGAGAAAGCTGGCCTGCTCCAGGTCGTTCAGGAAAGCATCGTCCTGGGGAGTGAGCGAGCCCGGCTGCGGCGGCGGCGCGGGGCCGGCTGGAGGGCCGGTATCATCCTGTCCCCAGGCCATAAGCGGCAGCCGCGCTGCCTGCGCCAACGGAAGTGCCAAACCCATGCCCGCCATCCGGCGCAGTAATTCTCGGCGCGATCCTCGATAGGCGCGCAGGCTGGCCTTCTTTTGCTCGAATGGCGATCCCTTCATCGCTTGGGCTCGATCCGGCTCCCCGGAAGCTGGCCAACCGTTGGCCGTTGGCGCCGAATTGCGGGTCTCGACAGTCGTGTGCTTAGATGCTTACTAACCGGTAAACGTGCCGCTGCCAAACAGCATATCGGCTGGCTGCGGCGTCAAAGAACATTGTAAGCGCGAAGAAACCAATTGAGCGCCAAACGCATTTTCATCTGGATCGCCATCGCCATTGCCGTTGCCGGCGCAATCGCAGCCGTCGTGCTCCGCTTCCATACCTGGAAACCGCGCCTCACCACCATTCAGGGCGCCGTCATCCGCAGCGACACGGACACCTACAAGCAGCAGCCCATCCCGGACGCTATGGTCACCGCGACGCGTGGGCTGGTTTCCGCCTCTACCCGCTCCGACGCTTCAGGGTATTTCCGCATCAAGTTCCCGCAGGTCATCTGGCCCGGCCAGACCGTGACCCTCGACTTTCAGCACCCCGAGTTCCACGCCCTGAGCATCGATCTGAAGATGAACTTCCGCTCCACGGCGCGACGCCTCATCGTGGCCGAAATGCGCCCTCTTACGCCGCCCGCCGTCGCGCCCACAGGCAAACCCCAATCGGTGGTTTCCAACATTCTCATCCGCTACACCGTGAATGCGCCCACCGAGGAAAACATCGGCAGCGCGGCGCGCACTTTCCAGGTGATCAACGTGGGTAACGTTCCTTGCCGCCACCAGGGCCCCTGCTCGCCCGACGGAAACTGGAAGGCCGCCATCCAAACTATCACCCTCGACGCCGGCCTGGGCAATGAATATCGCGACGTGCGCGCCTCCTGTATCGCCGGCCCCTGCCCCTTCACGCGCGTCCAGATCCGGGCCCAGAGCCGCACCATTGTAGCCACCGCTACAGACTGGTCCGATACCGCAACCTTCCTGCTCGAGGCTGAGGTCTCTCGTACCAGCATCGATTCCAGCGTGCGCGAGTCCTACCCGGTCATCTTCGACCGCAACCTCAGCTTCACGCTCCCCGCCACTCAGGAAGGCGTCACCATCGAAGCTGAAGTCAATGGCGCGCCCATCGTCTTTCCCATCGGCCCCGATATTTACCTGAACTGGGCCGCGTGCACTGTGAGGACCAATCCCGGTCCGGAAAAATCCACCGTGTACCAATGCCAGCTCAAGCCCGGATACCGGTTCTAGTGTAGTGCGTCACACAGATAGGCGATTATTTAACGCCATCTGAGCGCGGGTGACTTTTTCCAGGATATCGTTGGCCTTGGCGGTCCAGATGAAGGGCTTGGGGTTGGCGTTGTGTTGGTCGACGTAATCGCCGATGGCCGTGATCAACTGCTCCAGGTCGCGGAAGACGCCGCGCCGGATTCTGTTGTCGGTCAGATCGCGGAAAAACCGTTCGATCATGTTCAGCCACGACGCCGAAGTCGGCGTGAAGTGCACATGGAAGCGTTTGCGCTTTGCGATCCAGCGCTGTACGCGCGGATGTTTGTGTGTGGCGTAGTTGTCGCAGACGATATGAATCTGCTTGCCGGCGTCGACGCTTTTATCGATCAGGCGCAGAAACTTCAGCCACTCCTGATGGCGATGGCGCTGCTGGCAGAGGCCGTAGACTTCGCCGGTCGCGGTATTGAGCGCGGCAAACAACGTCGTGGTTCCGTTGCGTTTGTAGTCGTGCGTCATGGTCTGCCCGCGGCCTTTCTTCATCGGCAGTCCGGGCTGCGTGCGGTCCAGCGCCTGAATCTGGCTCTTCTCATCGACCGACAACACCAGCGCATGTTGGGGCGGATTCAAGTAAAGCCCGACGATGTCCTCCAGCTTCTCGGCAAAATGCGGATCGTTGCTGATTTTGAAGCTCTCCACGCGGTGCGGCTTGAGCCCGTGCGCGCGCCAGATGCGCCGCACGCTGGCCTCCGAAATACCCGCTTCGCGCGCCATGCTGCGCGTCGACCAGTGTGTGGCGTGGAGCGGAGTGGTCTGCGTAGTCTTGCGGATCACTTGCTCGACCGTGGAGGCGGGTATCGAGGGTGTGCGCCCGGGCCGGGGCGTATCGTTCAGCAGGCCCTGGACGCCGAGCGCGAGAAACCGCTCGCGCCACAAAGCCACCATGCGCACGCTGACCTTCAGTTCGGCGGCAATCTGGAGATTCTGCAGACCTTCGGCAGCCAGCAGAACAATCCGGCTGCGCAGAGCCACACGCACCGCAACCGAACGCCCGCAGGCCAGCCGCTGCAGTTGCTTCCGGGTCATTTCGTCGAGCACGACAGGACGGGCAACACGCATGGACGGGTCTCCTCATCATAAGATGAGACCCGTCTATAAATGATTCTATTTATGACGCATTACACTAGATTCAGCGATCGGCTCTCGGCAAACAGCGGGCCTATTTACAGTACCGGGTCCCTGACCGCATGAATCCATGCCGATACCGGGTGTCCCAGGTCCCGATTTTGGGACCTGGAACTGCACAAACCGAAACTGCCTCTTTGCGCGGCCAGAAGCCCGGGAGTTGCAGACGGCACACCCCGAACCCCTGATAGCTGAAACCGGAAGGCCGAGAGGGGATGGCTCCTTTACCCCACCGCCTGCACCGACCCCTTGCCCACCAATTCTTCCACGCGCTCCATCCAGCCACGATCCGCCGCCACGTTCATTCCTTCCGGCTCCAGGATCACAGCATACTCATCCTTTTTTTCGAGCTGCAGCATTACCTTCGCCGGTCCCGGCGCCGCTTCCGCCGCGCTCTTCAACCCGGCGAGCATCTCTTCCGTCGCACGGTCGAGATTGATGCGGATGCGCACTCCCGCCGGCAGCTTCACCTGCACGTCCTCGAGCGCCTGAATCGCGCTCACCGCGATCTTGGGCGCGGATTCTTCATCTCCCGAAAGCACGCCTCGAATGAGAACCGGCGCCTCCATCCTCAATTGCCCGGCCAATCGCTCGTAGTCCCGCGGAAAAGCAATCAGGTCGATCTTGCCGGTAGCATCTTCAAGCGCAGCCTGCGCGTAGAGTTTCTGGTCGCGCTTGGTCTTCTGCACGCGCAGCCCGTGCATGATTCCCGCCACCTGGATCTCCTCGGCTGCATCGCCCGTGGCCCCCCAGCGCCGCTCTGGCGGCTTGCGGTCCAGCGCTTCGGCTACCGTGATCACGCCCGGCAAACTGCGCAGCTTCTTCGCATATTTGTCGAGCGGGTGCCCGGACACAAAAAATCCCAGCACCTCTTTCTCGTTGGCCAGCCGCTCGCTCTCTTCCCAATCCGCCGCGCGCGACAGATCGTCCGCATGGCGAACCGGCGCGGGCGCTTCGTCAAACAGTCCGAACAAACCGCTCTGCCCCTGCGCCGCATCCTTCTGCGCCTTCTGCGCGCGCTCCATAGCCTTGTCGACCGCGGCAAACAACTGCCCGCGCTTGCCCAATGAGTCCAGCGCGCCAGCCTTGATCAGCGACTCGATCACGCGCTTGTTCATCACCCGCAGATCGACCTTCTCGCAGAACTCCCAAAAGCTCTGAAATCGCCCGCCCGCCTCCGCGCGGGCTTTCAGAATGGACTCAATCGCATTGGCGCCAACGTTCTTCACGGCCGCCAGCCCAAACCTGATTCGCTCGCCGTGGGGGGTGAACTGCGCCCCCGAAACCTGCACGTCCGGAGGTTCCACCGCCATGCCCATCTCCCGGCATTCGCCAATGTATTTCACCACGCTGTCCGGCTTCGATGTTTCCGACGTCAGCAGCGCGGCCATGAATTCCACTGGGTAATGCGTCTTCAAATACGCCGTCTGGTAGGCCACCAGCGCATACGCCGCCGAGTGCGACTTGTTGAACCCGTAGCCTGAGAACTTCGCCATCTGCTCGAAGATTTCACCCACCGCCCCTTTGGGATGTCCCAGCGCCGCCGCGCCGTTCATAAAGCGGTCGCGCTGCTTCGCCATGGCCTCGGGGTCCTTCTTGCCCATGGCCCGGCGCAACAGATCGGCCTCGCCCAGCGAGTAGCCGGAGAGCACGTTGGCGATGCGCATCACCTGCTCCTGGTACACGATCACGCCCAGCGAATCCTTGAGGATTCCCTCCAGCTCCGGCAACAGAAATTCAACTTTCCGCCGGCCCCACTTGCGCTCGATGAAGTCGTCGATCATGTCCATGGGCCCGGGCCGGTAGAGCGCATTTAACGCCGTCAGCTCCTCAACTGTGTCCGGCTTGTAGCGGCGCAGAATATCGCGCATGCCGCTCGATTCAAATTGAAAGACTCCCGAGGTAAGTGCGGTGTGAAAAACTTTTTTGAAGGTCTCCGGATCGTCCAGCGGAAGCATTTCAATGTCCAGCTTCTCGCCGCGCGTCTGCTCGATGAGCTTCACGCAATCGTCAATCACGGTCAGCGTGGCCAGGCCCAGAAAGTCCATCTTCAGCAGGCCCATCTTTTCCACGGCCTTCATGTCGTAGGCGGTGACGATTTCGTCGTTCTTGGTCTTGGCCACCGGAACCAGCTCGGTGAGCGGGCGCGGCGCAATCACCACCGCAGACGCATGAACTCCCGAGCCGCGCACCAGGCCCTCCAGCTTCTTCGCCGTGTCGATCAGCTCACGCACCTGCTTGTCCCCGTCATACGCCTTACGCAGATCCGCCGATTCTTCCAGCGCCCGCTCCAGCGTCATGCCGATGGTCGGTGGAACCAGCTTGGCAATCCGGTCCACGTCGCCATACGGCATATCGAGCGCGCGCCCGCAATCCTTGATCGAAGCTTTGGCCGCCATGGTATTGAAGGTGATAATCTGCGCCACCTGATCGCGCCCATACTTGCGTGTCACGTAGTCGATCACCTCGCCGCGCCGGTTCATGCAGAAATCCACGTCGATATCCGGCATCGACACGCGCTCCGGATTCAAAAAGCGCTCGAAGAGCAGCACATTCTGCAGCGGGTCGATGTTCGTGATTTCCATGGCATAGGCCACAAGCGAGCCGGTAGCCGATCCGCGCCCGGGCCCCACCGGGATGCCGTGATCGCGCGCGTACTTGATGAAATCCCACACGATCAGAAAATACCCGGAGTACTTCATCTGCTTGATGATGCCGATCTCGAAATCCAGCCGCGACTGATACTCGTCGAGCGGAGCTCGAAGAACCCCGCGCAATTCCAGTTGCCGCACCGCCGTCTTCAGCCGCTTTTTGTAGCCCTCCCGGCATACCTCCTCGAAGTAGCTGTCGATGGTATGACCCGGCGGAACGGCGAATTCCGGAAATGGATTATCTACCTTGCTCAGCTTCAGGTTGCAGCGCTCGGCAATCTCCTGGGTTCGCGTAACCACGGCCGGCGAGTCCGGAAACAGCGCCGCCATTTCGCCCCCGCTCTTCACAAAAAACTGATCGCTGTCGAAACGGAACCGGTCCGCATCGTGAATCTTGGCCCCCGTCTGCACGCACAGCATCACATCGTGCGCGTGCGAATCCTCGCCGCACAGGTAGTGCGAATCGTTGGTCGCCACCAGCGGAATGCCCAGCTCGCGTTCCAGCCGCAATAGGTCGGCACGAATCCTGCGCTCCGGCTCCAGCCCCTGGTCCTGGATTTCGAGGTAGAAATTTCCTTTGCCGAAGATGTCCTGGTACTGCTGCGCCACCGCCGCGCCGCGCTCGTACTGGCCCTTTTCGAGCGCTTCGCACAGTTCCCCGCTCAAGCAGCCCGAAAGCCCGATCAGCCCTTTCGAGTTTTCGGCTAGAAATTTCTTACTCACTCGCGGGCGCCGGTAGAACCCGTGCAGCGAAGCCTCAGAAGTCAGCCGGATCAGGTTCCGGTATCCCTCCTCGTTCTCGGCCAGCACCAGCAGGTGGTTGTACTGATCGTTGGGTGTTTCGGCGCGATGGTCCTCGGCCTTGCACACGTACAGCTCGCAGCCCAGAATCGGCTTGATGCCTTTGGCCTTGGCCGCATCGAAAAAGTGCACCGCACCATAAATGTTCCCGTGGTCCGTCATGGCCACAGACTTCTGGCCTACCTTGGCCACGCGATCTACGAGCTTGTAAACGTCGCAAGCGCCGTCGAGCAGCGAGTATTCCGTGTGCAGGTGGAGGTGAGTGAATTCGGGCATGGCTACCATCAATTTTACTGGCGAAGCATAGGACCAGAAGCGACCTCGATAGGGTTGAAATCCGGCTATTCTGAGGAAAAACCCGCCATTGCCAGACCGAGAGTATATTGGCTCATATCGGAGATTCCGGATGCAAGATGGCAGGAACGCCGCGCCGTGCCCGGCCGATTCTCCCAGCTACTCCGGTGATCGATTGGAGGCGAATACTTCCGATGGCAGAACGAAGCTATTGGCTTGATCTCTTTACACCGCAAACTTGGGACGAGTTCCTCGGGGCGGGCGCTTGCGTGTAACCACCATCCGCCTCGTCCTCGCGCAACTCAAAGATAATCTCGCTCATCGGATGGAGTCCTTGTCTAAGATGTACGTCAGCGCCATGCATTCTTTTAATTGGCCATGCTTCGCCTCAGTCAGGTCAAGAAAAAGGAAAGGCAGTTTCCCGCCCTTCCCCATATTTCCAGAGGCCATGTTTGTTTCCGGCACTGGGCGCCTGCCTGCTACTTTCGCGCCGTCGCCTGCGCCAGCGCGCGAATGTTCTCCTCGTTGCGCTGCGGCTGGCCGCGCGGCGGTACATACAGCGTCGAAATCGAGATGAACTCGGCCCTGGGCAGATCGCATAGCGCTACCCGCTCCACCAGCGAACGGCTGGTGGGATACTCCGGGGCGTGGTAGAGAAACACCTCGTGCTTCGGGCCGTAGAACTTCTCGAGATAGGCTGCCAGCACCTCCAGCCGCGGGCGCACGCCGGTGTGCGGAGGATTCCACTCGTTCTCGCCGAGTACGCTCACCTGCCACAGCAGCAGGCCCGCGCAGGGATCGAAATTGTAGCTGTAATAGAGAAAGCGCGTGGCCTCGAAGCTCTGCAGGCCGGCGCGGCCAATGTCGATGCCCAGATCGGCAAACAGGCTGTCCTCGGTTGAAATCGCGGGTAGCATGCGCGCGCGCTTGCCCGTGGCCCGGGCGCGGCGAATCGACTCCCACGCCGGGTAGGTGAGCACGCCGGGATGCCCATAGAACGCGACGCACAAATCGCCGTGCGTTTCCAACTCGCCCAGGATGCGGGCAATGATGGTTTCGTAGATCTCGATGCGCGGTTTGCCAATTTTGTAGAGGTGCCCCAGCGGCTGCGCCGCCGAATTCAGCTTGCGGATGCACGCTTCCGAAACCGGATCGGACACCAGGTACAGCACCCGCGCCGATTTCTCGATAGCCAGCCGCGTCTCCGCCGTCATGTGCAGGCCGGCGCGCATGCCCATACCGACAACAGTGAGTCCCTTACCGGACCACACACCGCTGGGATCTTCGTCCGAGATCCATCCGGCGTTCTTCCCCGCCAGCACGGCATCCTGTGCCAGGTCCAGGTCGATATCGAGCGGCTCAACCTGGTGCGTTTCCGCCTCGTGGGCAGCGATCTCCTCCGGCTCCTCCGGCGGGTCCGGCTGCGGAAACTCTTCCAACATCGCGGGCGACGGAAACGCCACGGCCGCGCCCGACTCTTCAGGCTCTTCCGGCGGGTCGGGCTGCGGAAACTCTTCCAGCATTACCGCCGGGGGACACGCCGCAGCCGCAACCGCCATGCGCAGCGCAATGGGGTCGCCGGACAACAGCAGTATCTGGTCTTGTTCGCGAAGGCCGCGCGTCCGCAAAACCTCGCCGGGCGCATTCCGGAATGCAGACATAAGTTCGGTGTCGGTGGCCAGATCGGCCAAGAAATGTAGCAGCTTCATGGGGTTACCTCCGGGGTAGCTGGATTATGATGCGCAGCCGCCACTGCTGTCAACAGGCTGTTTGTACACCTGACTGACGGAACGGAGGCCCGCGCGGCCCAGCATTGGCACGCAGTCCATTGCGTACGACGCCAGTACAGCCGAGCGCAGCTCAACTCAGTTGCGCACGGCGCAAATTTCCTGCGCGCGATTCGACCTGGCATCCAATCCCGTTGAGCACCGCTTCGTGCGCTGTTGCTGCCGCAAGGCGACGCTCCGCCGCCCATGCCGCATCCCACAGCACATGATCCGCAAACTAAAATCCGGGCAGTTCCGCATTTATTCGCGCAAAAAAGATGCCAAAAGCGGCAAGCGCCGCAACCTGGGCACCTTTTCTACGCGCGGACAAGCGCAGCAGCGCGAGCGCGAAGTCCAGTATTTCAAACATCACTAGCGCAGAGGAGGTGGAGATCGCTCATACAGCGAGAAAATGGTCGGGCAAAGTAAACACTGATTCCACGCACCCTCCCGAAGGGCTATTCAACAAAGATCCCGAGACCATCGCGCGCGCTTTGGCCTCGAAGAGGGTCTCGCCCAAGGGTCCTGGCTCAGGGATGCGCATGTTGACGTTTTACATCAACCGCGCCGGGCACAATCTGAGCGCCACACGCCGGGCAAAACTCGACAAAGCCAAAGAGCTGTTATCGGCCCGCGTCCGCCGCGCCCACGCGCGCGCAAAAAAGGCAGAAAAACGCGGCGAGTGAAGGATTCGCCCGTTGAGGGCATCCCTCCCGCCGCGCCATTGCATCGCACCGCCAAAGACCAATCTACAACGGAGGAAACCTATGCCGGAAAAACAGATCGTTGAGAAAGCCCAACAGGATTTAAGAGAAGGCAAGTCGCCGTCAACCGCGGCAGGCGAATTTGTGCGCGAAGAGATTCACCACGTGCGTGAGGGAAAGCATGGCGCGCGTTCTCCGCAGCAGGCCATCGCCATCGGCCTTAGCGAGGCGCGCCGCGCCGGTGTCCCCCTCAAGCCGCCGCGCGAGGGCAAGACCAGCGCAGTTTCGCGCAAGAGCGCGGAGCGGGATTACGAGAAAGGGCAGCGCCACCCGCAGCGCCACAAAGAAGGTAGCTCGCCGCGCAGCCGCGCGCGCACCCGGGCCCTCAAACGTGAGGGGAAGGACAGCGCCAGCCAGGCTGCCTTGTCGCGTCACGCCAAAACCGCTGCGCGGAGCCGACGCAGGACTGCGTAGCTATTTATTGTGGCTATTCATTGATCGGCATTACGGGAAGAGCGGCCGGGCGATTACGATCTTCAACGGGGGTCTTGATCGACGCCGGCCGTACTTCCAGCGCAACGCTTGAGGCCCGTCAAGACTCCACCCGTGACTCGCTCCCTAGAGAAAGTCTTCGCAGCAGCGTAAACCGCTGTGAATCGTTAGCCGCCGCCTGAGTCCGCAATTCATCCACGCGCTGCCCTTGCATACGCAGCAGGCATTCCTCCGCATCCTGCACTTTGTGCCGAATCGCGCTGTCTGTTTCAACGCCAATTGACCGTTCGATTTCAATAAGTTTCTGCAACAAGACGTTGGTATTCACGGGGGCCCTCAGTGTCCCTATTTTTCCCGTTGATTTTCGTGGCTGGCTGTGATGAAAATCACGTCACCTGCGCAGTCCGGGCTGCATTGCCTAAAGCTCCGGCAAAAATGCCCGCTGGCAGCCGTGATCGGCCGCGTGCTCCCGCAGCGCCCCAATTACGCGTTCCTTGTGCCCAATCGCCAGCTCCAGTTCCCGGTCCAGGCGCGTGAACTCCGCCGCATTATCATCCTCAATGGTTTTGCGCTGCGCCCCCGTGATCTCTCCAATCTTTCGCAGCACCGCTTGCGCCTCGGCTTCTAACCGCGCATATTCACGACAGCTGTCTCTAGGCATCGGACAAACCTCGCAAGTGGGATCGGGCCCGTTTTCCGATGAGATGCAGACCGTGGCGAATGACGTGGCTAAAGCGTCTTTTAATTGTGGGTTTTGCGATCCAAGCCGCTTTCACACCGTCGATGTTAAAACGCCAGGTCATGGCAACCCTGCGGCATTGCGCTTCTCGGAACTCCACCCGCGCCTGGAAGGCGATCATACGCGTCGAATTGCCTCCGCCCAGCCCCACGCCCAACGACCCGTGAGCGGCGAAGTGGTGGTTTCTATCGGTTCCAAACTTGGCCGGAATCGCGCCCTCCGGCACGCCTGCCCTCGCCCAGGTCGTAGTCGCTCACATCTACGCGCCGCGGGTTCACCGAACCGACCGCGCGTCTCACGGAATTGAGCTGGAAGAAGAGAAAACGGCCGCCGCGGTTCGTCTGTGCCGTCCCTCCGCTTTGGTTTCGGCTTCCACTGCGGAAACTTCGGCTTCCTGGATCGCCACGCTTCCGGAGTCAGTGACCGCCCCGGAGATGGCGCTGGACGTGCTGCTTGAAAACCTCTGAGGGAATGAGCGAAATAATCAGCGGCCCAGCGCCGTCTCCACCAGCAGCCACACATTCAGCCCGGCAATCAGCACTGCCGTGAACCACGCCAACCCTTGCAGCCAGCGCGCGTTTACAAATTCGCCCATGCGCTTGCGGTCGCCCGTAAACAGCACCAGCGGCACCACCGCAAAGCTCAACTGGAACGAAAGAATCACCTGGCTCAGAATGAGCAGCTTTTCGGTTCCGTGTTCGCCGGCCACCGCCACCACGATGATGGTGGGAATGATGGCCAGCGAGCGTGTCACCAGCCGGCGCAGCCATGGCGATAGGCGGATGTGAATGAACCCCTCCATCACCACCTGCCCGGCCAGCGTTCCGGTAATCGACGAGTTCTGGCCGCTGGCCAGCAGCGCAATGGCAAATAGCGTGCTTGCGCTGGCCGCACCCACCAGCGGGCTCAGCAGTCTGAATGCGTCCTGAATCGCCGCAACGTCAAAAAGACCGCGGCGATTGAAAACCGCTGCCGCCACAATCAGGATGGCCGCGTTCACAAACAGCGCGATCATCAGCGCCAGCGCAGAATCCACATTCGCCAGGTGCACCGCTTCGCGCTTGCCCTCGGGTGTGCGCTGGTATGTGCGGCTCTGCACAATCGACGAGTGCAGGTAGAGATTGTGCGGCATGACTGTCGCGCCCAGAATGCCGATGGCGATGTAAAGCATGGCGCCATTGGTCACGATCGCCGGCGACGGCACAAACAGGTCGTGCAACGCCGGCCAGTAATCGGGATGGGAGAAGAACATCTGAATGGCGAACAGCGCAATCATGGTGCCGATTAGCGTGATCACCAGCGCTTCCACGTTGCGGAATCCCCAGCGCTGGAGCAGCAGGATCAACAACACGTCTGTGCCCGTAATCAGCACGCCATAGAAGAGCGGAACGTGAAAGAGCAGTTCGAGCGCAATGGCCGAGCCGATCACCTCGGCCAGGTCGCAAGCCGCAATCGCGATCTCGGCCAGCACCCAAAGTCCGAAGCTCACCTTGGGCCCATACGATTCATGACATAGCTGCGCCAAATCGCGTTCCGTGGCTACGCCCAGTTTCAGGCTCAGGCTCTGGAGCAGGATGGCCATCAGATTTGAGGCCATGATGACGAACAGGAGGGTATAGCCGAAGCGCGATCCGCCCGCAATGTCGGTGGCCCAGTTTCCAGGGTCCATGTAGCCCACGGAGATCAGGAATCCCGGCCCGAGAAAGCCAAGCAGCCTGCGCCAATAGAACGGGGAGCGCGAGACCCGAACGCTGGAATGCACTTCCGGCAGGGAGGGCTCAGCGACGATGATGCGGGAGGTTGCCTCTGTGGACATCGGGTTGCGCGGCAGGTGACGAGCCCTCCTCAACCTCAGTATGCCACAGGTTATTAATTATGGTTAATATTTTTTATTATGATAAATTACATTTCCGTGAATTCGGGCCTCTCACCGCTGTCATCCCGAACGCAGCGAGGGATCCGCGGTTGCCGGGTGCCGGGTGCCCCAGGTCCCTCGCATTTGAGGGCCTGGGGAGCCACAACGCCCGCCCCAACCGGACACCCGCGCGGAAAGCGCCCCGTAGGGGCCGCGGGAAATTAGCCCCGGATGAAGTCCGAGCCGGAGGCGAGGACGCAATCCGGGGAACGGGCCAAAAATACCGCCCAAGCCCGTAGGGACGACAGAACAAAAATCCGCACAGTCTTCACGAGCCACAAGCCGACATCGCGTCACCTTCCCGGCGACGCCCTCCCAAAGAGCGAGCCTCAACCGATCCCGCGAGCCCCCGAACCCGCGCCGCCCGGCCGCATTTCCGCTGTCAATCCCCCTTTCCCGCCTGTCCGCCTGTAACCCCCACCCTTCCAACTGCTTACTCCCGCAAATTTTTCCAGCCCCGTTTGCAGGCAATTTCCCCCTCTTGGTGCATGATGGTTAGGAGGCAAGAAAATGGACCCGATTGCACCCCAACCCAGCGACTCCGCCGCCCGCGCCACCCGCCGCGAAAAATGGACTCGTCTTGCCACCGCAAAATGCGCTTTTGCGCGCATCCTGCACGCCATTTTTGTCGCGGCCTTCGAGCGTCACCAGAACAAGCAACTCATTTATGCTGAGCATTTTCCCGCACTTCCCGTCCCCGGAAAGGAACCAAAAAACAACGTACCCCCTCCCCCCACCCCCTCCCGATGTGAACTAAATCACATGCCCGGCCTGGGTAAGTCCGCTGCTGCCCGATCGCTAATCCCGAGGTCCCACTTTTTCCTGCTTCAGCCACACCGCCTCCGCTGCCGGCCTGCCCAGAATCGAATCTCCGGTCGGCAATTGAATCGATACGGTCTGATCGTAATTCTGGCTCTTCACCTGCAGCTTCTGTCCCGGTCCAATTCCCGCCCCGTGCAGGAAAATCAGTAGCTTCGGATCGCGCTCGTGCAGACTGGTCACCGTATAGCGCCGGCCTTCCTGAGCCTCCGACAGCGGCACTTCGCCGCGCCGCTTGCGCTCCGCCGGGCTCTCCGGCAAAACCGCGTTGCCATGCGGACATGCGCCCTCACCCAGCTTCTCTTTCAGCTTGGCCTCGAAGGCCGGTGAAACCGCGTGCTCCAGCCGCTCCGCCTCCTCGTGAATTTCGTGCCACCCCATGCCGAAGATCTCGCTCAGCATTCGCTCCACCAGGTGATGGCGCAACGCGGTGCGATAGGCCGTCTCGCGCCCGGCCTCGGTCAGCCGCACGATTCCATCTTTCTCGATGGTCACAAAGCCGTCGCGCTTGAGCCGTTTCAGCGCCATGGTCACCGCCGGCGCAGACACCTCGAGCCAGTGCGATAAAACCGCCGGAATTACCTGCTTTCCCTCCGCCTCGGCCTCGAGAATTGCCTTCAGGTAATTCTCCTTCGATACGTAAATGGAATCTTTCATGCTGTGTTGCCTTCAGTCTAATCTCTGCTGCGCAAATACGACGAGTGGTTGTGCCTCATCCGGGCGCCGGGGAGCCAGGGAACCCTCTGGATCGGGCAGGTCACCGTGTATTTGTCTTTGCGGCCAGGGTGGGAATTGAGTCCCAGACTCCAATTCCCGTTGCGCTCCCCTTCGCAGGCTGTCACAATTCAGATAACCGCTGCGTGCGCTCCACCCAGCGTCTTCGATGAAAAGCTGTTCGCGGTGCGACGCCGGCTATCCTGACGAGCTCACCACCTGCCCCGTTCACGGCGGCCCGTTGAGCGAGATTCGAGGTTTCCCGCCCGGCATGATG
>JASHRF010000011.1 GCA_030037545.1 Acidobacteriaceae bacterium
TCCAGCATCACCATCGATCCGCATGACTCCACCGGGAATACGGTGTACGCGACCATCTCAGTCATTTCAGAAACCGGCGAGGCCGAGCCCACCATTTACCGCTCGACCAACGGCGGCGCCGTGTGGAACAGCGTCATGAGCAACCTTCCCAATGCACCGGTGAATGCCGTGGCCATCGATCCGCAGAGCGCGAACACGGTTTATGCCGCCACCGATGTTGGGGTGTATTACACCACGGAAATTACCGCCTGCGCCCAACTGCTCGCCAACTGCTGGTCGCCATTCGGCACCGGGTTGCCCGAAGCTCCGGTGGTAGCTCTCAGCGCAGCGCCGGCGGGCGTAACGCCGCCTATGCTGGCGGCGGGAACTTACGGCCGCGGGATCTGGCAAACGAGCTTGTGGACAGCGGACACGAGTCTTTCCGCCGCGTCGGCGAATCCCGGATCGCTCGACTTTCCGAGCCAGATTTTCGGGACCACCAGCGCTGCCTCGGTTGTGACTCTGACGAACACGGGAAGCATTGCGCTGACATTCACTTCCCCCATCGCCTTTACCGGCGATGCGAGCGATTTCGGCGCCACGGGCAACTGCATTGGCCAGCTGGTCCCAACCGGCGGGACATGCACGCTTGACGTTACGTTTACGCCCCAGGCCACGGGCCAGCGTACCGCGCAGATGATCGTTTTCGCGAATATCTACGGCGGACAACTCTCCGTCGATCTCAATGGCACGGGGCTGCCCGGGGGCAACTTTACGCCCAGCCCGAGCAGCCTGAGCTTCGGGCAGGTAGAGGTCGGTTCAACTTCCTCTCCACTCCAGGTTACCGTCACCAACTCCGCAACCGCTGCCATCCCCATTTCCGCCGAGACCGTGACCCAGCCGTTTGTTCTGACCGCCAACTCCTGCGGCACAACCAGCCTTGGAGCCGATAGCTCATGCCAGGTGCAGGTTGCCTTCGCGCCCACGCAGCCGGGCGCTGCCACGGGGATGCTTACGTTCACGGACGGAGACGGCACGCAGACTGTTCAACTGGCCGGGACCGGCGCGGCTGCCCCGACTGACGTTCTCAATCCCACATCGATCGCGTTTCCGTCCACCGCATCAGGACAGATTTCGGCCGCGCAGCCTGTGACCATCACCAACAACGGCGACTTGCCGCTCCAGGTCAACTCCATCAGCGCGAGCGCTAACTTCCAGCAGTCGAGCGGTTGTATTTCCGGGGTTGCGGCGCACTCCAACTGCACCATTAGCGTGCAGTTCGCACCCACGCAGACGGGCGCGCTCACGGGAACGCTTACCCTCGTGGACGCGCTGGGCTCCAAGACCGTCTCGCTCAGCGGAACCGGCCTTCAGCCCGCGGCGCTGACCGTCAGTCCGCCCAGCGTGAGCTTTGCGCAGCAACAGCCGGGGGTTGCCGGATCCCCGCAGACACTTACGGTCACCAACAGCGGCGGCGCGGCCATGGCTAACATCGGGTTTCAGATCACCGGTCCCGGCGCGGCCGATTACTCGGTGGGCGCGACCAACTGCGGAGCGCTGCTGAACAGCGGCGGCCAATGCACCGTGCAGGTAGTCTTTGCGCCGTTGGCGACCGGCCTCCTCACAGCCGCACTAGCCGTCTCCTCGTCCACGCCCGGCGTGACCGCCGCGTCGGTTCCGCTCAACGGCTCAGGCCAACTGGCCACCGGCTTCCAAGCCAATCCTTCGCAGCTTCCGTTCTTCACTGTCATTCCGGTGGGCGAGCTGAGCTCCGCACAATCTGTGACCATCACCAACTCGAGCCAGTACTCCATCAGTGCGGTTTCGGTCACGGCCGCCGGGCCATTCAGCCTGACACAGAACACCTGTAGCGGCACGCTGGGCGCGGGCGCCGGGTGTACCACGGGAGTCATTTTCGCGCCCAGCAGCAGCGGCTCGGCGGCCGGGACGCTGACGGTCAGTTCTACCGATGTGGCTACGCCCGCCACAGTTGCTCTCTCGGGCACCGGATTTGCCTTCAGCGTCCAGCCGTCGGGTTCAACGAGCCAGACGGTCACCAGCGGCCAGCAGGCCGACTACGCGCTGGTCATCACGCCTGCCGGCGCGCCGGGCACATTTTCTCTCCAGTGCGGCACGCTGCCCGCCAATGCGCTCTGCATCTTCAACCCCACGACTCAAACCCTCAGCGCCGGCGTGCAGGGCAACGTCCTGGTGGAGATTTATACCGGCAGCTCCGGCCTGAGCGCGCAGATTAAGCCGTTCACTGCCCGGCGCGTCTGGCCGCTGGCATGCGTCCTCATCCTGGTGCCGCTTGCGCTGTGGCGCCGCCGCGGTATCGTCTTCGTGCTGCTGCCGACTATTGTTCTATCCGCCGGACTCTCCAGTTGCACCAGCGCCATTGGTGGCTCAAGCGGCGGAGGCGGAGGGCAAGACGGCGCCGGCGCCACGCCGTCCGGAACGTATTCGATTCCGGTCAGCATCTCCTCCTCGGGCATGACGCAATCCATTACTCTGACCATGATTGTGGACTGATGCCGCCCATCACGCAGCGCGCGCTCGCGTCGGCGGCCCAATCAATCCCTTCAGCAGCCAATGGCGCGCGACCCATTCGCGTTTCCTCCACCAGCTATACTTGAGTTTCGGAATTCATTCAAAATGCCGGGCGCGCTCTGCGCCGAGGGTCGTCGCAGAAATCATCATGACTGCCAAAGTGACCGTAGAAGACGTGCACCGCGTCGCCGAGCTGGCCCACCTTGAGCTCACGCCTGAGGAATCCGGCCGCATGGTGAAAGACCTGAACGCCATTCTGGACTATGTGGCCGAGCTCAACGAGCTCGACACCTCGAGCGTGGCCCCGATGGCGCAGGTGAGCGAGTTGGGAGGGTCCGGCGCCTCTACCGGCACCTCCAAACCGCGTCCGGATCGGGTCGAGCCGTCGCTCGATCGCGCCGCCGTGATGCGCGAGGCGCCGGAGACTGACCAGGCATTCTTCAAAGTGCCGAAGGTGATTGAAAGATAAGGATCAGAGATCGGAGATCCGGGACCAGGGATCCAGGATCAGAAAAGGCGACCGGCCGGCGAGATGAAGATTGCTGAAACATTTGTCGAGAAGCCCAAGACCCTGGCCGAACTGTGCGCCGATTTGACGGCAGGGCGCATCAAGGCCGTCGATCTTGCCAACGGCTACTACCAGCGTATCGAGAAGGTCAATCCGCATCTGAATGTTTATCTGAGTCTCACTCGTGAGCGCGCCATGGCGCAGGCCGAGCGCGTGGATGCTTTGGCCCGCAAGGGCGATCCGCTTCCGCCGCTGGCCGGCGTTCCAATGGGCATCAAGGACGTGCTGATGATGCAGGGCGCCCCGGCGACAGCAGGGTCGAAGATCCTCGAAGGCTATCGGCCTCCGTACGATGCCACGGTCGTGACGCGGCTCGAATCCGCCGGCGCGGTTCTGCTCGGCAAGCTCAACTGCGACGAGTTTGCCATGGGCTCCTCAAACGAGAATTCAGCTTACGGGCCGGTGCGCAATCCGGTCGATCCGGAGCGGGTTCCTGGAGGCTCCAGCGGGGGCTCGGCCGCGGCGGTTGCGGCCAATCTTGCCGCAGGCACGCTGGGCACAGATACCGGCGGATCCGTGCGCCAGCCGGCCAGCTTCTGCGGCGTGGTGGGCGTAATGCCCACCTATGGCCGCGTGTCGCGCTATGGCCTGATTGCCTTTGCTTCGTCTCTCGACCGCATCGGGCCCTTCGCCGCCAATGTGCGCGACGCCGCTACGCTGCTGAATGTGATTGCCGGCCACGACGCGCACGACGCCACCAGCTCGCCGGCTCCGGTGGAGGATTACGCTGTTGAAAGCGACCAGCCCGCCGCAGGCCTGCGCGTCGGCGTTCCAGCCGAGTATTTCGGGGAGGGTCTCGACCCGGAGGTCGGCGCCACAATCGAGAAGGGCATCGAGGCTCTGAAGGCGGCCGGCTGCGTGGTCAAGCCGGTCTCGCTGCCGCACACCAAGTACGCCGTTCCCACCTACTACCTCATCGCCACGGCTGAAGCCAGCGCGAATCTTGCTCGCTTCGACGGTGTGCGCTATGGCTACCGCTCGCCCCACTCCGCCACGCTCGCCGCTATGTACAGCCACTCCCGCAACGAAGGATTCGGCGCCGAGGTCAAGCGGCGCATCCTGCTCGGCACCTACGCGCTCTCCGCCGGCTATTACGATGCCTATTATTTGAAGGCGCAGCAGGTGCGCCGTCTGCTGGCCGAGGAGTTCCTGCGCGCTTTTGCCGAGGTGGACGCCATCGTGACGCCAACCTCACCGGTTCCCGCATTCAAGCTCGGCGAGAAGACGGGCGATCCGCTGGCCATGTACCTGGCCGACATCTATACCGTCACGGCAAGCCTTGCCGGTATCTGCGGCGTGACCGTTCCCTGCGGCGCAACCTCCGGCGGATTGCCGGTGGGCATGCAAGTGCTCGCCCGCCATCTCTGCGAATCGACGGCATTCCGGATTGCGCGCACGGTGGAAGAAGCAAGTTCTTGAAGCGCAGCGGAAGCAACCGCAGATCCTTCGCTCTGCTCAAGATGACATTTGTCGTTTTTGTGATGCTTTTCTCGCTGCGCCCATCTGTGCAGCCAGCTCCAGGAGCGCTTCGTCGTTTTCACGCGCCGCAGCCAGTTGCATTCCACCCGGTAAACAGGGAATTGCGACAATGGGCACACCTGCCAGGCTGAATGGCGAAGTATAGCGCAGCAGGCGCTTGCGCACCTGGTCGACGGACTGGCCGGAGCCGGAGGCCAGCTTTGCGACGGGAGCGCAGGGCAGCATTACCAGCTCGCGCGTGGCGAACAACTCGTCCATGCGCGCGCGAAAATCGGCGTGACGCCGGCGCAGCGTGGCCAGCTCCGCAGCACCCAGGCTCGCGCCCCACTCCAGGCGATCGCTAATAGGCTTCTCGAATTGGTCGAAATTTCCGGCGTGGATGCGCGCTGCCTCCGAAGCCTGCAGCGGCGCGAGGATCTCCATCGATTCCGTCCACCAACCCGTCTCGATGGCCCGCGCTTCCAATCCCAAATCCTGCAACTCGCGAATTGCGGCGCGAAAACTCGCCGCAATCTCCGGCTCGCAATCGCCGAGAAAGCTCTCGCCCACATGCGCGAAGCGGCCGAATTTGCGAACCGCTCCGGCGTTGGCTGGCGCAAACGGCGCCGCCAGCAGCGGCGCGTCTTCGAGATCGCGAAACAGCCAACCCATGGTGTCGAAGGATTCAGCCAGGTGCGCGCCGCCGCGCCAGTCGCCGCGGCCCAGGGAAGAGCGATACCCGACCAATCCGCACAGTGCAGCAGGCACGCGCACCGAGCCGCCGGTATCAGTGCCGATGGCCGCCACAGCGGAGCCTTCCATCACGCTAGCGGCCGCGCCGCTCGAGGAGCCTCCGGTGAGCGCATCCTCTGTGCCCGGCTGAATGCAGTCGCCGAACTCGGGATTCTCGCCGGTGATGCCGTAGGCGAGCGGGTGCAGATGCGTCTTGCCCACGATGACCGCGCCCATGGAGCGCAACTGCTCCGCCAGCCAGGAATCGCGCGCGGCAACTCCGTTCCGGTCGCGGTAAAAGCGGACGCCGCAGGTGGTTGGCGCGCCGGCCAGGTCGAAGCAATCCTTGACGGAAATCGGCACTCCCCACAGAGCGCTGCGGCCATCGCCAAACGCGCCGGCGGTTCCGCGCGGCATGGCTTCCACGCGAGCGGCCTCGGCACGGGTCCATGCCGCGTCCTGCCAGAGATACGTGTTGCGGTGCAGCGTTCGATTCGAGCGCGCCAGCGCCTGTTCGGTCAGTTCAGATGCCTGAGTGGCGCCGGTTGCGAGCGCGCGGCGCAAGTCGCGGACGTTCCACGGGAGGTTGGTCATCACCACGATTCTACGGCGGCGCTCCAGGCCGGACAGAAGCGCCCCAAGAAGCAAAGCGGCTCTGCGCGAGCCGCCCTTCCTGCCGTGCCGTCGCTCCGTGAGATATCTCTCCGCTGTGCATCCGGCAGCCGAAAGCGAGGCGTTGACGGTGGCCGTGCGATCGGCCTGCACCGGGATGCGGATTCTTCTGGGTGGCGTAGCCTCGGGCTGTGTAGCTAACAGTCTGTGGCAAAAGTCAAAAATTCAAGAAAAACCATTCCTCAGCGGCTAAAGCCGCATTGATTTGAGACCACTTACGGCACGGCTGAAGCCGTGCCCTTTCAAAACTCGACTTTTACCACAGGCTGCTAAGCGTGTAATTGCCGATGGGCAGGTTTACAAAGGTATATTCACAGGCCGCGCTGGTACTCGTCGCGCGAGTAAGGGGATAACGGCTCCGGTATAAAATTCCCGTAAAAATCTTCAGAAGTGGCGAGGAGGGCGCCGCTATCGTCGAAGAAATTCGGCCATGCGATTCACAATTCATGCCGGTTTTCCACATCCCGGGGCGCTCGTGTTTGACGCGGTACGGTTGAAATTGACATTCAGCCATCGCCTCGATGCCTGGCCGAGCATGGTGCAACACCATCGATCCGCGAGGAAACCCACATGACGATCCGTCTCGCAAAGATCCTGATTCTAGCCGCCCTGGCTCTTGATTACTCGTTGGTCGTCTTCAACAACCTTGATGACTTCAATACCAACTTCCAGTTCGTGCGCCATGTGCTGCTCATGGATACGACGGCTGCGGGAAACCACCCTATGGGCCGCGCCATTCACTCGCCGGCGCTGCATCTTGCATTCTACGTAGGAATCATCGCGTGGGAGGTGTGTCTTGCGCTGCTGGCGTGGTGGGGTGCGGCGCGCATGCTGTGGGCACGCGCCGGCACAGCCAAGCAATTCAACGCTGCCAAGCAAGCAGCAATTGCCGCACTCACGGCCTCGTTGCTGCTTTGGCTGGTAGCGTTTTTTGCGGTGGGTGGCGAGTGGTTCCTGATGTGGCAATCGGCGGCGTGGAATGGCCAGCAAGCGGCGTTTCGCAACTTTACGATGGCAGGAATTGTTCTGCTCTTCCTCATCGAGCCGGAGACGGACGCTCAGTCTTGAAGATTCAATCCGCTGCAGCCGGCTTCTTGTGGCGCAGCAAGTACCAGACGAGGCCGGCGACGAAAAGCGAGCCCGCTCGGCTTCGCGATGACGGCCGCGCGCTCACGCGTGCGCCAGGTAGCCCATACCGGTGAGCAGGCCGCGCATGTAAGCGTAACTCGAGATTACGCCCGGCATCGGATCGTCGGCGTGCACCTCGTATTCAAGATCGACAAATCCCTTGTAGCGAATGGCGATCAGCGCGGCAAACATCTCGCGGAAGGGCAGAATGCCCTCGCCCACAGCAACCTGGCTGGCCTTGTCGCGGAAACTGGTCAGGTCCTTCACGTGCATGTTATAAAGGCGAGGCCCGGCGGCGTGGATGGCGTCAACCAGGTTGGCGCCGGCGCGCGCGGCGTGACCCACATCGATGCAGCAGCCGATGCGCGGGTCCATTCCTTTGACAGCCTTGAGCACGTCGAACGGGGAAGGGAAATACTTGTCTTCCGGGCCGTGATTGTGAATGGCGACGCGAAGGTCATATTCCTTCACGCGCCTCTCGATGCCGGGCAGCATGGCCGGCGTGGGATCTCCCACTACCATCACCGGAACTCCGGCACGCTTTACGTATTCGAATTTGGATTGCATATCGGCATCGTCACCTTTGAAGTAGACGACTCCCGCGGCATGCAGCTTGATGCCCGCGGCCGCGTAGTCGGCCAGCGCTTGGACCTCCGCGGCCGGGTCCATGGGCAGGTGATCCTTCATGTCCTTCGCGTTGAGGTCGCTGAGGTCGAGTTGCTTCATGAAGCCGATCAACTGCGCGCGCGTGAAATTGCGGAAGGTGTAGCTGGCCAGTCCCAGCCGTATTGGCGAGGGCCTGCCGGTTTCCGCAACCGCCTCAGCGTAGATGGGAGCCGCACCGGAAAGAGCGCCGGCAGCCGCAGCCACCATGCCCGATTGAAGAAACCTGCGGCGCGCGATTTGGTTTTTTAACATTGCATGCCCCTTGGAGGTTAGCTCATAGCCAATGGCCTGTAGACGGCAGCCAGGAGCTGCAAGCTACCGGCTGTTTTCAAACCCGCGGCGCCCAGCCCGGCTGATATTCGCGGTTCCACATCTTCATCGCCTCCGAATCGTCCCGGATTTTTCCATCGGCGGTATCGAGGCGCAATTCGCGGTTCACCTTCCAGGCGATGTTGGAGAGCTGCAGCATGGTCACGGACACATTCCCCACGGCGACCGGCGCGTGCAGCTTCTCGCCGGTGCGAATGCCGGCGATGAAATTAGCGAAGTGCAGGTCGGTCATGGAATCGCGGCCCACGAGGTCGGACGATGATGTTTGCTTCTTGTCGGCCCTAAATTCGCTTGTCTTGCCGCCCTTCCAATCGTAGATCTCGTATCCATCGCGATCAACGAGCACCGAGCCAGTAGTTCCCATGATCACCGATCCGCGATCGCGGCCGTAGATCTTCATCCCCTGGCAGCATTTGCCTTCCCACGAGATCATCTTGTCGCCGTAATCAAAGCTTGTGTTCAGCGTGTCGTAGAACTGCCAGTCGTCCTTGTATTGATAACGTCCGCCACTGGCCGTCACGCTGCGCGGATAATCAGCGTCGAGCGCCCAGCGGCTCACGTCCACTTCGTGCGTGCCGTTATTGAGAGTTTCGCCGGTGCCGTAAATCCAGAACCAGTGCCAGTTGTATGGCTGAATGTTGCTGGTGTACGCGCGCCGCGGCGCCGGTCCCTGCCACAAATCCCAGTCCAGCGTGGCCGGCGCCGGCATTTCAACGCCCTGCCCGATCGATTTGCGGGTGTTGCTGTACCAGGTTTTTGCGTAGTAAGCGCGGCCAATCAGGCCGTTATGAATCTTGTCCACAATCTCGATGGTGTGCGGCGAGGAGCGCTGTTGCGTGCCCATCTGCACCAGCTTGCCGTATTTCTTTTGCGCCGCGACCAGCAGCGCGCCTTCGCCGGGATTATGGCTGCACGGCTTTTCGACATAGACATGTTTGCCGGCTTCAAGTGCGAGGATCGCCATGGGCGCGTGCCAATGATCGGGCGTGGCAATAGTGATGGCGTCCACTTCCTTTGCCGCCAGCACATTGCGGAAATCTTTCTCCGCCGTCGGAGCATAGCCTAGTTCGCGCTGCGCTTCGGCCGCAAATTTGGCCAGGATGTTGCTTTCCACGTCGCAGATGTACCCAACGCGAGCCGCGCTCGCATTTGCCTTGAGCGACGATAGATGCGCATAGCCGCGGCCATTCAGGCCAAGGATGGCAAAGTTCAGGCGATCGTTCGCGCCTACGATCCGGCCGTAGCTTTTTGCCGTCGAGCTAACCGCCAGGCCCGCGGCGCCGACCGCGAGCGTATCCAGGAATTCTCGCCGAGTTCCCATTTTCCCGCCTGAAACAAAAATCTTAGCCGTTGAACGAAGCCATCAGCGCCGCTTTGGCGGCAAGTGCCATGAGTTCGTGGTTTCGTAATTGCACCCGAGACACTCGGTGCCCCAGGTCCGGGTCCCCGCGGACAGGTCTTCGTCCGCGGGGTCGAGATCTCGATTTTGAGGCCTGGGAAGCCACGAGTCTTCGCGGTTACGGAGCTAGAGCGCCGAGGCCGCCTGCAAATCCTTCTTCATTCCCGCCCAACTGATGCGCGAGGATTGTTCCGGCGTGCCGCCGCCGCGCCAGTGCGTTTCCAGGCTCACCGCATCGCGATAGCCCATTTTCCTGAGCGCGCGGAACTGGCCGACCCAGTCGATGTACCCTTCGTCCACCGGCGCCCACACGATTTTGCCCTGTGCATCTTTCTTTGCGTTCTTGCAGTGGCAGTGGTGAATGCGGTTTTTCGGAAGCATATCCCAGCCCGCGGGGAACGCATCGAGCTCGCCGCGCATCACCGCGTTGGCGGCGTCCCAGTTGAGCGCAAGGTATGGGGTTTTGACCGCGTTCAGCAGCCGCGCCGCTTCGCGCCCGGTGGCAGTATTGCACTCGAATTCGTTTTCGAGCACCAGCAGAATGCCTTGTTTGCCGCATTTTTCAGCGGTCTGGCGCAGCTTTTCGTCAATCGCGTCCCGGTACGGCGTCACATCGTCGATGCGCCAGAAGTCGAAGCAGCGCAGCTTATTCGTTCCAAATTCCTTGGCCAGTGCGACGCAGCGCTCCATCACTTCATCCTGCTGCTTGAATGAGGCGGCGGCGCCAAAGGTGTCGCCCTTCGTTCCATAGGTCGATTTCGGCGCCCCCGGCCAATCGGTCTTGAACAGCGGGCTGGCGATGTCGGTCACCTTGAGGTTGTACTTGGCCAGAATCTTCTTCGCCTCCGTAACCTGCGACTCGCTGAGATCGGTTACATTCTGGTCCCACATAGAGCGCAATTCGATCCAGCTCATACCGAAATCGTTGGCCGCCACCGAACAGGCGTGATCGAAATCCTGCGAAACCTCGTCGTTGATCACCGCAACCCTGAACGGTGACTGCAGCCGCTCTGCCCAGCCCCGCAGCGGATGCGCGACACCCGCAGCGGCGGCGCTCAGCAGAAAATTGCGACGGTTCATGGAGGGCCTTTCCGCTGGAAGCGAGAGCGATCCTTTAATGGCTGGCGATCGCGCAAGCCGGGTCGGCAGGACCGCGGAAGTTACAACTAGGTCTGACCACACGCTAAACGGGCGCGTCTAAGGCTGTCAAACGCCCCAGCCCGCGCATATTGTGGGGGCCGCAAGTGCCTGCAACGCGCTTCCGTGTGGCCGCGGCCCTCCTGTACAATCAAGCCGCAATCGCGCGAATACAGCTCCAGCTTTTCTCGCGCTCGAAAGGATTTCTCATCGCTATTCTTCCGCTTAGCTCAGTGCTGGAAACGGCCGGCGAGGGCTTGCTGCGCGTTGCAACGCACGCAGCCGGCCCGGCAGGACGGCTGCCATTCTCGGCGGAGATGCTGCTCACGCAGCCCTCGGGGAATCTGTTCGGACTCACGCAGGACGCGGCCATGGGCTGGCGTCCGGAGCGTCTGCTCGATCCCGAGTTCCTGATCCTGAGCACGCACGGCGGATTGCGCGCGGAAAACGGCGAGCCGGTCGCGCTCGGTTTTCATACCGGCCACTGGGAAGTGGGGCTGCTGGTGGCCGAGGCTGCGCGCGAGTTGAAGGCGCTGCACGCGACGCCATTCGCGGGCGCCTGCACCGACCCTTGCGACGGCCGCACCCAGGGCACCACGGGCATGATGGACTCGCTCCCGTTTCGCAACGATGCGGCCATGGTGCTGCGCCGGCTGATGCGCTCGCTGCCCACCGGCAAAGGCGTGCTCGGCATCGCCACCTGCGACAAGGGATTGCCGGCAATGATGATGGCGCTTGCGTCCGCGGCCAGGAAGCCCGCGGTGCTGGTGCCGGGCGGTGTTACGTTGCTGCCTGAAGACGGCGAGGACGCAGCCCGCGTGCAGACTATCGGCGCGAGGTTTGCGCAGCAGCAGATCACGCTCGAGTATGCAGCCGAAGTGGGCTGCCGCGCCTGCGCATCGCCGGGCGGAGGCTGCCAGTTCCTGGGCACAGCAGCCACGTCGCAGGTGGTGGGCGAAGCGCTGGGGCTTTCGCTGCCGCACACTGCGCTTGCGCCCTCGGGCCAGCCCATCTGGCTCGATGCGGCAAGCCGCTCAGCCCGCGCGCTGCTGCGCCTCTACGCGCTTGGCCTGGGCATCGAGGACATTCTTACGCCCGCGGCGCTGCGCAATGCCATGGTGCTCCACGCGGCCTTTGGCGGATCGACGAATCTGCTCATTCATCTGCCGGCCATTGCCCACGCGGCGGGACTGGCGCGGCCCACAGTCGATGACTGGGCTGAAGTCAATCGCCATACGCCGAGGCTGGTGGATGCGCTGCCCAACGGCCCGCGCAATTTCGCCACCGTGCAGGTATTTTTGGCCGGCGGAGTTCCGGAAGTCATGCTCGAGCTGCAATCGGCCGGACTGCTCGATACCGCCGTCCGCACCGTGAGCGGCGAAACACTGGCCGTTTCGCTCGACTGGTGGCGCGAGAGCCCCCGGCGCCACGCGCTGCGCAAAGCTCTGCGGGAGCAGGACGGCATCGATCCCGCCGACGTAATCATGTCGCCCGCTCGCGCCCGCTCGCACGGCCTTACCTCCACCGTTTGTTTTCCGATTGGAAATCTTGCGCCCGAGGGCTCGGTCATCAAGAGCACCGCGATCGATCCCTCGCTGGTCGATGAAAAAAAGGTCTATCGCCATTGCGGTCCGGCGCGGGTCTTCATCACCGAAGCCGCGGCCGTTCAGGCCATCAAGTCGGGCGCCATCGGCGCGGGCGACGTGATGGTGCTCATCTGCAGCGGTCCGGCGGGCGCGGGCATGCAGGAGATTTACCAGATTACCGGCGCGCTCAAGCAGCTCGCGCACTGCAAACACGTAGCCGTGCTCACCGATGCGCGCTTCAGCGGCGTCTCCACTGGCGCCTGCATTGGGCATATCTCGCCGGAAGCGCTCGCGGGCGGAGCTATCGGCAAAGTGAATGACGGTGACCGCATTGAGATCGTGATCGATCGCGAAGCGCTGACCGGCTCAGTGAACCTTGTCGGCGATGCCGGAGAAATCTTCGGCGCGGAAGAGGGAGCGCGCCGGCTCGCCAGCCGCGCGCCCCGCGCAGACCTGCGCCCGCATCCCGAATTGCCTGAAGACACGCGCTTGTGGGCCGCGCTGGTCCGCGCCAGTGGCGGGGTGTGGGGCGGATGCGTCTACGATGTAGAAATGATTGTCGCCCGGCTGGAGAAGCAGCCGTGAGTTTCCCCGCAAGTCGAACTTAATTAAAGAGGGTGGCTTGACGACGCTCGCCCACGCGCAACGGAAAACCTTGCCGCGCCGCCGCTGGCGGATCGCCTGGCTGCTCGGCATCGGCGTCCTCGTCAATTACTTCGACCGCGTCAATCTTTCCGTCTCCCACGACGCGCTGTTTGCCGCCTTCGGCATCAACGATGTGGTCTTCGGCTATCTGTCCAGCGCCTACAACCTGACTTACTGCTTTCTGCAAATGCCCATTGGCGTAATACTCGATAAGTTCGGAGTGCGCCGCGTGGGCCGTATCGGGACTTTTCTGTGGAGCTGCGCCACCTTCGGCGCGGCCGTCACGCCATCTTTGAGCGGCCTGTTTGGCGCGCGATTTCTGCTGGGCGTGGGCGAAGCGCCCACATTTCCCGCCAACGGCAAGGCCATCGGCTTATGGTTTCCGCCCCAGGAGCGCGGCTTTGCTACGTCTATTTTCGACGCGGCGGCCAAGTTTTCCTCGGTTATCGGCGTGCCCCTCGTCGGCATCGTGCTGCTCAAGACAGGCTGGCGCTGGAGCTTTGCGCTCACCGGCTTTATCAGCCTCATCTACTTTGCGCTTTTCTGGCGGGTGTATCGCGATCCCGGCGAAGATTCCGGCTTGAGCACGGCCGAGCGCGGCTATATTGAGGCAACAGACGAACAGGCAGGCAAGACCGCGCCGGTCCACGATCATGGGCTTTCCCTCTTCCAGCTTGTGGGCCAGCGCAAGGTCATCGGCCTGGCGCTTGGCTTTGGCGCTTACAATTACGTCTTTTACCTGCTGCTCACCTGGCTGCCCACCTATCTTTCCTCAGCGCTCCACATCAAGCTGCTGGACTCGTTCCTGTACACCAGCGTGCCGTGGATCATTGCCACGTTCACCGATCTGTTTTTGGGCGGCTGGCTGATCGATTTCCTCATCCGGCGCGGGTGGGATGCCAGCCGCGTCCGGCGCACCGTGCTCATCGGCGGCATGGCCTTCGGGCTGGGAATCTTCGGCGCGGCTCATGCGCCCAACGCTGTGCACGCCCTGCTCTGGATCAGCGTTTCCATTGGCGGCCTGAGCGCAGCCGCGCCGGTGGCCTGGTCGTGCCCATCGCTCATCGCCACCCGCTCCAACGTGGGCAAAGTGGGCGGCATCATCAACTTTTCCGCCCAGGTCTCCGGCATCGCTGCGCCCATCATCACCGGCTACGTGGTCCAGACACAACACTCCTATGCCCCGGCATTCGTCATTCCTGCCGTCTACCTGCTAATCGGTATTGCGGGCTACCTCTTTCTGCTCGGCCGGATTGAGGTGGCGCGCCAAGGGGCGTAAAGGCTTCGGGGTAAGCCACGCCGAATCAAGGCATCCTTCCTGCGCCGCGAACGTCTATCTTCTATTGGCGTTTTTTGAGACGTAACACTTCTGGTGCAGGCGCGGAAATTTGTTCGCTTGTAACATGGAAAGAGCACAATCATTAGACAGGGGGAAGCTGTGCCGCGGATTCACTTCCATCAGCAGTTGGCCGAGCTCAAGGATAAGCTCCTGGCCATGGCTGCGCTCGCTCAGCAGTCGGTCGAGTCCGCACTCGACGCCTACCTGCGCCGCGATAAGGGATTGTGCAAGTTCGTCAAGCAGAACGAGCGGGCCGTGGACACCGCGCAGCGCGAGCTGGACGAGATGGCATACGAGTTGCTCGCCAAAGAGCAGCCCATGGCCATCGACCTGCGCTTCATCCTGGCGGTCATCAAGATCAATGGCGACCTGGAGCGCATCGGTGACCAGGCCATGAGCATCGTCCGCCGCACCAAGGAAATCCTGGGCGAGCCGGCGGTTGAGCTGCCGGTGGATTTTGCAGCCATCGGCGAGTACGCCAGCCACATGATCCGCACCGCGATCCAGGCGCTGCTGGACGGCGACGCGCAGTTGGCCGATTCCGTCCGCGACATGGACGACGAGATCGATCGCATGAACCGCCGCGCCAGCGCCGACCTTCTCAAGCTGATCCAGGAGCAGCCGAAGATCTCGCAGCAGGCCATGAACGGCATCCTGGTGGCGAAGAACCTGGAGCGGATCGCCGACCACGCTTCCAATATCGCGACGGACGTGATCTTCTGGATTCGTGGCGCCGACGTGCGCCACCAGTTGAGCATGGCCATGGACTGAGAAAAGCAGCCTCCAGCCGCTAGCCTTTAGCTGCTAGCTATCTGCTAAACCAACTTTTATCCTTCGACTCGCCTTCGCCTGCGCTCAAGGTCAGGGCCGCTCACAATGACAGAGCCATGAAATGGGCGAGCTAGACCCCGATGACTGCACACAATTCCTTCACCGCCGCGGCGCTCTTTTTGAGCGCCGCATCTTCCTCGGGCGTCAGCTTGATCTCGATGATCTGTTCCAGTCCGGCAGCGCCCAGCTTGCAGGGAACACCGATGTAGTAACCCGAGATTCCGTATTCACCGTTGAGATACGCCGCGCAGGGCAGGATCTTTTTCTTGTCCTTGAGAATGGCCTCGACCATTTCGACCGCGGCTGCCGATGGCGCGTAATAGGCGCTGCCGGTCTTCAGATACTTTACGATCTCCGCGCCGCCGTCGCGGGTGCGCTGCACCAGTTCTTCGAGCCGTGCGGGAGCAATGAGCTCCGTAATCGGGATGCCGGCGACCGTGGAGTAGCGGGCCAGCGGCACCATGGTGTCGCCGTGGCCGCCGAGCACGAATGCGGTCACGTTTTCCACGCTCACGTTCAGCTCCGCGGCGATGAAGGAGCGGAAGCGGGCTGAATCCAGGACCCCGGCCATGCCGATCACGCGCTCGCGATTGAAGCCGGACTGCCGGTAGGCGGCCTGGGCCATGGCATCCAGCGGATTGGAGACAATGATCAGGATCGATTCCGGCGACTGCGCCACCACTTTCTGCACCACGTCCGACATGATTTTGAAGTTGGTGTGCAGCAGGTCGTCGCGGCTCATGCCCGGCTTGCGCGGAATGCCGGCGGTGATGATCACGATATCGGAGTTGGCTGTGGCCGCGTAGTCATTGCTGCCGGCGATGGCCACGTCGCGCTTCTCAATCGGCATGGCCTCGAGCAGGTCAAGCGCTTTGCCCTGCGGCACGCCTTCGACGACGTCGACCAAAACGACGTCGGCCAGTTCTTTGGCCGCAATCCAGTGCGCGGCCGTAGCACCCACGTTGCCGGCGCCCACAATGCTTACTTTTTTACGCATTTCATTTCTCCTTGAAGTGATCAGTGATCAGTGTTCAGTGGTCAGTAAAAACTCGGCTGGGCGCGCGTCACGCGGCCTTCCACTGAAAGCACAATCCGAAACCGTCAGGATCGTGCAGGTACATCTGCTTCATTCCGTACGGTGCGACTTTCGGAGGCCGATCGATAACAACGCCCTTCGCGATCAACTCCGCATACGCTCCATCCACGTCCGGACAGCCAAAAAACAGGCAGGCGTCGCTATGATGCCGGCGTTCGCGCAGATGGTCTTGGAGCGGCGGCCGCTCTTCATCAAATTCGTAAGCGGAGTTCAACATAACCTCCGCCGGGCCCAGACGCAGCCAGCACCAATGGAAGCGATCCTTGCCGCCGCCACGGTGTGGCGATGTGCTCACGATCTCGAAGCCGAGCTGGTCGCGATAGAAACGGATCGAGGCGGGCATGTCGTAGACCTCAAAGTAGGGACAGACGCCATGGACTTCGATCGCCAATGTCAGACCTCCTTTTCGCGCTGGCTCCTTAATTGCTGCCCGCGGTTCCCTTACATATTTCCGATAATGCGCGTGGCAAACTCGCTGGTGCTCACCTTGGAGGCGCCTGTGAGCTGCCGTTCGAAGTCGTACGTTACGGTTTTCTGCTGGATGGTTTTTTCCATCGAATCCTCGATGAGCTTGGCTGCTTTTTTCCAGCCGATGAGCTCAAGCATCATGACGCCGGAGAGGATCACCGAGCCGGGATTGATCACGTCTTTATCGGCATATTTGGGCGCGGTGCCGTGCGTGGCCTCGAAGACCGCGTAACCGTCACCGATGTTGGCGCCGGGCGCAATGCCCAGCCCACCCACCTGCGCCGCGGCCGCGTCGGAGATGTAATCGCCGTTCAGGTTCGGCGAGGCCAGCACGCTGTAATCCGCCGGGCGGATGATGATCTGCTGGAAAATGGAGTCGGCGATGCGGTCGTTGATCAGCACCTTCGACTTCCATGCGCCGTTGCCATGCGATTTCCCAATCGTGTCCAGCGTTTCCCTGACTTCGTTGCAAACCGAGGCCTGAAAGCTCGGAGAACCGAAATCCATGCCCGGCTCGATCAGCGCCGCGTTCTGCTCGACCGTCAGGCCGGGATTGGTTTCGAGATTGCCGAGAATCCAGCTTTCGCGCTCGGTCACGGTTTGCTCGCGGAACTCCTGCGTGGCAACCTCGTAGCCCCACTCGCGGAACGCGCCCTCAGTAAACTTCTGAATGTTGCCCTTGTGCACCAGAGTCACGGTCTTGCGGCCGCTCTCCAATGCGTGCTTAATCGCAAAGCGGACCAGCCGCTTGGTGCCGAAGATCGAAATGGGTTTGATGCCCACACCCGAATCCTGGCGGATTTTTTTCTTACCGCCCTTGAGCAGATCGTCGTTGATGAACGAAATCAATCGTGCCGCATCTTCCGAGCCTTCTTTGAACTCGATACCCGCGTACACATCCTCGGTATTCTCGCGGAAGATCACCACGTCCAGCTTCTCGGGATGCTTCACGGGGCTGGGCACGCCCTGGTAATACTTCACCGGCCGCACGCAGGCGTAGAGATCGAGAATCTGCCTGAGCGCGACGTTCAGAGAGCGAATGCCGCCGCCCACGGGCGTGGTGAGCGGCCCCTTGATGGAGACGCGCAGGTCGCGCGCCGCGGCCACGGAATCGTCGGGCAGCCAGGTATTGAACTGCCGGTAGGCTTTTTCGCCGGCGAAGATTTCGAACCAGCGGATGGCGCGCCGGCCGCTGGACGCCTTCTCCACCGCCGCGTCGAAGACGCGCTGCGAGGCTCTCCAGATGTCGCGGCCGGTGCCGTCGCCTTCGATGTAGGGAATGATGGGATGGTCGGGAACTTCGAATTTGCCGTTGCGGTATTCGATGGGCTGCCCGTTCTTCGGCAACTCCAGCCCATTGTACGTGCTCTGCATGTGTGGGTAGCGCCCCTTCTGCGCAAGACCAGAATAGAGGCTACCACTTGAAATTTAGAAGTGGCAATCTGAGCGGTGGCGCTACTTGTCACCCATGCCGTTGAGTGCGCCACCATCGAACTTGGGAATCCCGAAGTGGCCGCGCAAATGGAGCAAGTCGACGGGGCTCAGGTTGCCGGCCACGGTGGCCAGCGTCAGTCCGGTGGGGCCGGCGACCAGGATCACGGCGCCGCGCAGATTCACGCCGTCCATCACCACCCACACATCGGTCTTGGCATCGTGCACCGGCCCGCGTCCATTTTCCGACGCGCTTACCACGTGCTTCCAACCAGGCAGGTGATAGCCGTCGCGGATCGCTTCCACCAGCGCAGGATCGGCCGGCTCTGTATTGGCAAAGTGCAGCACGTGCACGCTCACGCCATCGAGTTTGCGGACCGCGGCCTTGGCGTCGGCGTCGGAGTCGCCCATAAGGCCGGCCGCTGCCGAAAGCATGGTGCGATCGAGCGTGAAGCTCGACTTGGCCAGAGCCTGCGCGCTGAGCTGGGCCAGCGCCGGCGGCGTCCACTCCAGCGGCACCGGCGCATCGCCGGCGGGCAGAGGAGCGGCCGGCGCTGCGGGAGCTTGCGGCGCCTGCGCCAGCGCGCTGGCGCAGCCCACGGCCGCGGCCAGAACAGTAATTCCAAGACAGGGAACTCTCATGCTCTATTAAACGCACAAATGGAACAAAAGTTTCAACCCGGCCGCGTGGCCGCGAGAGGCGCGGCGCAGCCAGCCCGGGCGCGCCACGTCGGCTCCCGCCGGAGCCATGCACCGGCGCGCCGCGTGCCTTGAATTCGTATGAAAATTCCCGGCAAATGCTGTTCCCGGCGGCCCGGATGCGATAGACTCATGCGGGAACCCGTACTTTCATTCGCTATCTTTTACCCCAAGGAGGGTACATCGAAATTGGGAAAAAGCATGGTCCCCAAAAAGCTATTCTTCACCAAGGGCGTCGGCAAACACAAAGAACGGTTGACTTCGTTTGAGCTGGCCCTTCGCGATGCGGGAATCGCCTCGCAAAACCTGGTGCGCGTTTCGTCCATCTTCCCGCCGCAGTGCAGGGTGATTTCGCGCAAGGAAGGCCTGACCTATCTGAACCACGGGGAGGTGGTGTTTGCCGTGATTGCCGAGAACTCCACGCGCGAGCCGCACCGGCTGATCGTGTCCAGCATCGGCGTGGCCATTCCCGCCGACCGCAATGCTTATGGCTACCTGAGCGAGCACCACAGCTATGGCGAGACCGAAGACCAGGCCGGCGAGTATGCCGAGGAGTTGGCCGCCGAGATGCTGGCCACCACCCTCGATGTCGAATTCGATCCCGACACCAGCTGGGATGAGAAAAAAGAGATCTACCGCATCTCCAACAAGATTGTCCGCACCAGCAACATCACGCAGTCGGCGGTGGGCGACAAGCGCGGCAAGTGGACCACAACCATCGCCGCGGCGGTGCTGATCCTGGAAGAGTGAGCAGGCCCGGTTTCGTAGCCGGGCACGATTTCAGCCGTGCTGAAGAAGGGTCGGGAAGCGGTGGGCTTGACCCCTTTTGCCCGCGGCCCGGGATCTACCGAACCAACTGAATGGACTTTTGAGGATCGCGGACCTGCCTGAAAGCTCCGTGCCCCGTCCTTGCAATTTTTTCTATCGCAAGGGCGGGAGACCACAGGCTCCGCCATTCTTCCCTCGGGAGGGAATCTTCGACGCATGCCGCCCGCTCCCAAATACACGATCGGCCTGGTGCAAATGCACATGGGCCCCGACCCGGAGGAGAACCTTGCCGCCGCGCTGGGGCACATTCGCCAAGCCGCGCGGCGCGGTGCCAACGTGGTCTGCCTGCCGGAGCTCTTCCGCACCCAGTATTTCTGTCAGCGCGAGGATTTGCGGCTCTTCGATCTGGCCGAGCCGGTTCCTGGGCCCTCCACCGAGCGGCTGGCTGAGCTGGCGCGTGAAGTCCACATCGCCATCGTGGCCTCGCTTTTCGAGCGCCGCGCTCCGGGCCTCTACCACAATACCGCAGTCACGCTGAACGCCGCGGGCGAGCTGTCCGGCGTCTATCGCAAGATGCACATCCCCGACGACCCGCTCTACTTTGAGAAGTATTACTTCACGCCCGGCGACCTGGGCTTTCGCTCCGCCGAAACCGGCTTTGGCCGCGTAGGCGCGCTGGTTTGCTGGGACCAGTGGTATCCCGAGGGCGCGCGCCTGACCGCGATGCAAGGCGCTGACGTGCTCTTTTATCCCACCGCCATTGGCTGGCACCCGGCGGAAAAGGCGGAGTTTGGCGCCGCGCAATACGATGCGTGGCAGACCATCCAACGCTCCCACGCCATCGCCAACGGAGTGTATGTGGCCGCGGCCAATCGCGTGGGCCAGGAGCAGGGCGAGATAAAGATGGCACACGGCGACATTCTCGGCAACCGCGCCTCGGGGCCTGGCCTCGAATTCTGGGGCGGCAGCTTCATTGCCGACCCATTTGGCCGCATCCTGGCCAAAGCCGCGCACGATAAGGAGGAAATCCTGATTGCCGAAGTCGATCCAGCGCTGATTGAAGAAACGCGGCGCAACTGGCCGTTCCTGCGCGACCGCCGCATCGACGCCTACGCGCCACTGGCGCAGCGATTTCTCGACTCCGCACGCGCGCGCGAGGGAGAATGCCATTAGCGCTCGCTGCCGACTCTGTTTTGAAAGGGCATGGCTTCAGCCATGCTGCAACGCCGTCCAGTCAAACGCGGGGCTTTAGCGTCTGCATGAGAACTCGATGTATTCTCTCCTGCCGGGGGTTTTGTGGCTCGGTTCCATTGCCCTTACAGGGCTGGAGGCATCTGTTTGTCTCCTTTCTCAGGATTTCGCCCGCTGCTTCTCCACCCCACGGACGAAAGACCTGTCCGTGGAGGCTCCAGGTCACATCGCACTCATCCTGGGCTAAATTCTCAGCATCTCTCCGGGATGCGTTTGACCGGTTCTCACGCAGACGCTTTAGCCTCTGAGGGATGCTTTTCGCTTGTCCAACGGAATTTATGAATTCAGAACTCATCGCACCGGCAGCCACGCCCCGCGAACTGGGCTATCGCATGCCCGCCGAGTGGGAGCCGCACGAAGCCACGTGGCTTGCCTGGCCGCATAACCCCGAGGACTGGCCGGGCAAGTTCCCTGCAATTCCGTGGGTTTATGCAGAAATCGTGCGCTTGCTCGCCGCCCGCGAGCGCGTTCATCTCATCGTCGAAAACGAAAAGATGCAGCGGCGCGTCACCAGCATGCTGCGCCGCGCACATGCCAGCTTCGACAACGTAAGCTTTCACGCCTGGCCCACCGATCGCGGATGGACGCGGGACTCGGGGCCGATTTTTGTCCAAAACCAGGAGGGACGAGCAGCCCTCACCAACTGGCAGTTCAATGGATGGGCCAAGTACGACGACTGGCGCCTCGACAGCCAGTTGCCGGGGCGAGTGAGGGAGCTGCTCGGCCTGCCCGAGTGGCAGCCGGCAATTGAGGAGAACGGCGAGAAGCGCAGAATCGTGCTTGAAGGCGGCTCCATCGACGTGAATGGCGCCGGCCTGCTGCTCACCACGGAAGAATGCCTGCTGAGCGAGGTGCAGCAGCGCAACCCGGGCGTGAGCCGCGAGCAACTGGAGCAGGTCTTTTCCGATTACCTGGGCATCGATCAGGTAATCTGGCTCAACTGCGGGATCGCCGGCGACGACACCCATGGCCACATTGACGATATCGCCCGCTTTGCCGGGCCGGATACGATCATTGCCGCCGTCGAACCGGCCACGAACGACGCGAACCATGAACCGTTGGCCGAAAACCTTGCCCGGCTGAAAATCGCGCGCACGCCCGCGGGCAAGCAATTCACCATAGTCGACCTGCCGATGCCGAGACCGCTCGTCTTTCGCCGCCAGCGCGTGCCCGCCAGCTACGCAAACTTCTACATTGCCAATGGCCTGGTGCTGGTTCCCACCTTCCACGACCCCAACGACCGCGCCGCGCTCAACCTGCTGGCCGAGGCTTTTCCGGATCGCGAAGTGATTGGCGTGCACTGCGTGGATTTGATCTGGGGACTGGGTGCGCTGCACTGCATGACGCAGCAGCAGCCGGCCGGAGTCGTCCTGGCATGATCTCGGACCGCGAAGCCATGGAAGCCGCACTCGTCGAAGCGCGCGCCGCTGGAGAAGCGGGCGAAGTCCCCATTGGCGCGGTCGTGGTGCATGAAGGCGCCGTCCTTGCCCGCGGCCAGAACAGAGTACTGCGCAGCGCCGATCCCACCGCCCATGCCGAGATCGTGGCCATGCGCGCGGCCGCCGCTGCGCTCGGCAACTACCGGCTGACAGGCTGCGTGATTTACGTCACGCTGGAACCGTGCGCCATGTGCGCGGGAGCGATGATCCACGCGCGGCTCGAACGGCTGATGTTTGCGGCCAGCGATCCTAAAGCCGGCGCGTGTGGTTCGGTGCTGGCGGTCCTGAATCATCCGCAGCTCAACCACCGGATGCAGGTAGAGCAGGGCCTTTTGGCCGATGAAGCGGCCGAATTGCTACGCGGGTTCTTTCGCGAGCGGCGATAGGATACGCTATTGTCAATGAATTTTCCTAGCCTGTTCGGTGCTCTTTCTATGAGGAGGGGCGATGAAGCACGTCTGCGCAAAATGCGATTTGGAGATCGGATACGGAAAACCCGTCATCCAGATGCTTCGAGGCTCTTGGAACGGAGCAATCACTCCTTCGTTCCCGCAATCATTCTCAGAATGGCACGGTGAGTGCTTCAGTGAGTTTAAGCTAAATCCCCAAGTTTTCCCGTACCGATGCGAAAGCTGCGGGGATGAGATTCAACTGGGACAAACCGTATCCTTCTTCGTAGAAGGCAACGGCACGGACGAATATTCAATCACGGCGGAATGCAGAGGCGAAAAGCTATACACCGTCAACCATTACCCGTGCTGCCCGTGAGAATCGTGAACTACTGCCGCGTTAAGCTCCGTATCCTCTCAACCTGCTCCGGCCATTTCTGCGCCAGCTCCGCGTAGCTCCCGCCGCGGTAATCGGCAAAATCGAATCCCGGCGTGACTGTGCAGCCCAGCAGCGCCACTTTCCCGCCCTCCACCAGCCGCATCCCCTGCCAGATTCCCGCCGGAACCACAAGTTGCACATGCTGCCCAGCCGCTAAATCCGGCCCAAGAGTAAAAACGTCGGAGCCGCCGTCTTCGTAGAGCTGCAGCATCTCCACCGCATCGCCGAGATAAAAATGAAAGATCTCATCGGACTGGAGCACGTGCATCTCAGAGAACGTTTCCGCCTCGAGCAGGTAATAGATAGCTGACCCCAGCAGCCGAGTGCCGCGGTTGAGAAACACGTTGCCCATCGAGGCGTAGGTGCGGCGATAAAACCCGCCCTCCACCGGGAGCGGCTCGAGCCCCAGCATCCGCTTGATCTCATCTGCAGTCATGTGCACGATGCTACAGCCCCGCCCGTGCATCGGCTTGATTTCCGTGCTGCCCACCACCGCATGAATCCGCGCACCCGATAAAATAGAGTTATGACGGTAACGATGTACTCGGCCGCCTGGTGCCGCGACTGCCGCGCCGCCAAGCAGTTCCTTGACGCCAACGGCGTCCCTTACGCGGAGATCGATGTGGACGCCAACCCCGCGGCCTCGGCCGAGGTCGTGCGCCGCGCCGGCAAGCGCGCCATTCCGCAACTGGTCATCGACGGAGAGTGGTTCCAGCCCTATGCGCCCGGCCGCGGCCTGCTGGTTGAAGAACTGCGCCGGCGCCTCCATCTTCCTCGCCGCTAAGACCTTTCCCCACGTACAATCAAATGTTGGTGCAGGGAACGATTTGGCTGCCCATGTGCTCTACTCTCTGTCATCCTGAGCGACGGGGGCGCAGGCGGCTGACACCTGAAACCTCACGCCTGTCTTTCAGGAGCTACCGTTGATCGACCGTTATACCCGCCCGGCCATGGGCGCCCTCTGGACGGAAGAAAACAAGTACCGCTGCTGGCTGCAGGTAGAAGCGGCGGCGAGTACGGTGCTGGCCGAGGATGGCGTCATTCCCGCTGCGGCTGCCGAGGCCATCGCGACCAAGGCCACCGTCTCAGCGGAACGCGTGCGCGAGATTGAGGCTGAGGTCAAGCACGATGTTATCGCCTTCACCACGGCGGTAGCGGAAAGCTTGAAAAACCAAGGCCTCGACAGCCAATCCCGGTGGCTGCACTACGGGCTTACGTCGAACGACGTCGTCGACACGGCGCAAGCGCTGCAAGTCAAGGAAGCATCCGCGATGCTCCGCGAAGGCATCGTTGGCTTTGAAGCTGTGCTCAAGCGCCGCGCCCTCGAGTTCAAGCACACGCCCACCGTCGGACGCACCCACGGCATCCACGCCGAGCCCACCACCTTCGGCCTCAAGCTTCTCAACTGGTACGCCGAGATGCGCCGCAACCTGGTTCGTTTCGATGCCGCCGCCGAGGACATGCGCGTGGGCAAGCTTTCCGGCGCGGTGGGCACATTCGGCCACCTGAAGCCGGAGCACGAAGAGCGTATCTGCGAGCGGCTGGGACTGCGGGCCGCGCCTGTAGCCACCCAGGTCATCCAGCGTGACCGGCACGCGGCGTACATTTCCACGCTCGCTATTATCGGCAGCACACTCGACAAGATCGCCGTAGAAATCCGCCACCTTCAGCGCACCGAAGTCCGCGAGGCGCAGGAGTACTTCAGCGAGAAGCAGAAGGGCTCTTCGGCCATGCCGCACAAGAAGAACCCGATCACCAGCGAGCAGATCAGCGGCCTGGCGCGCGTGCTGCGCGGCAACGCCCAGGCGGCCTTTGAGAATGTGGCCCTGTGGCACGAGCGCGACATCTCGCATTCGTCGGTGGAGCGCGTCATCTTTCCCGATTCGACCATCCTCGCCGATTACCTGCTGGCCAAGGCGACGGATCTCATCGATCGCCTGCTCGTCTATCCCGAGCGCATGAAGAAAAATCTCGAATCGACGGGCGGGCTGATTTTCAGCGGGCAGTTGCTGCTCGACCTGGCCGAGGCCGGCATGTTGCGCGAGGACGCCTACCGGCTGGTGCAGTCGCACGCCATGCGCGCCTGGAAAGAGGATTTGAACTTCCGCGAGGAAATTACGCGCGACTCAGCGATCACCAAGCTGCTCTCGCCGGAAAAGTTAGAAAAGACATTCGATTACACGCGGCAGTTGGGGAACGTGGACGCGATCTTCAAGCGGGTGCTGGGAGAAAGCTCCTAGCTTCTGGCTGCGAGTGAACCGTCATGTCGCGAGGTAGCGTATGACCGAGAACGAGATTCAATGCCTTAAAGATAATGTCGACAAATCGGTCGAGATCGAAACAGTCGAAGGCGAACGGCTCATCGCAAAGGTCTTATTTGTTATGCATAGCGAGGAATACGACGAACACGAGTTGCTTTATGAAGTAGTTTCTTCGAACAAACTCGACACTTATAGGCACCTTGAAGATGCGGGTGGCTACACGTTGGATTTCAGCAAGATTCTAGCTGTGAGACCACATTTTGATTCGAGAGCTAGAGACTAGAAGCTAGGAGCTGGAAGCTTGCACTTGACCCTCGCCATTACAGGCGCCTCCGGCGCGGGTTGGTGGGTCCGGTCCCGTCGCCCCTACGGAACTGAGCTCGATTGGGGTATCTGCCCCAGGATTTCGCCTGCCCCTTCGCACTGCTCCGGGTCAGGCTTCATCCTGGGCTAACATCCTTCGTTCCCTAAGGGAGCTTTCTTGATGCGGGCTCGCGAAGGCGCGCCGTAGGCGCAGGGATCATTAGCCCCGCGCTTCAGCGTGGTGTAGGCTGCTCAGTTATACAATGGAAGTCCCGTAGGGACCGTGTTTCATGGCACATACGTACGCGAGCAATTTCGTTCATTGCATCTTTAGCACGAAGGATCGCCGCTCTCTGATTCCCGCCGCACGAAAATCCGAGCTTTATGCTTATCTGGGCGGCATCGCGCGCGGCGAGGGCTTCTCCTTGATCGCCGCAGGAGGAACGGACAATCACATTCACCTGCTGCTTCTTTTGCCTGCATCCTACGCGCTTGCAAAAGCGGTTCAGAAGCTCAAGGGAAGTTCCTCCCGCTGGATGGGCAAGGGTTTTTCCTGGCAGGAGGGATACGGAGCCTTCAGCGTCAGCCCGTCGCAGGTGGAGACCGTAAAGGACTACATTCAAAGGCAGGCCGAGCATCATCGCAAACGCAATTTTGAGCAGGAGTTTGTCACTCTTCTCCGTAATTGCGGAATTCCGTACGACGAGCGATATGTCTTTGGGTGATTGGGAATGACGCCGTCCCTACGGGACTCAGCCCGGTTCAATTGCAGCAAACCCCACGCTGAAGCCCGGGGCTAACAAACTTTGCGCCTACGGCGCGTGATGCGCGTGGCGCTCATAGCCATACTGTAAGCGCGGCACAGAATCGGAAACTTGGTAGGCCAGAAACCAGGAGCTAAGGGCCTTTGCACCTCACCCTCGCCATCACCGGCGCCTCCGGCGCGATTCTAGCGCGCGAGGCGCTGCGCGCCCTCGAAGCTGACGAGCGCGTCTCTCGCGTGCACTTTGTCGCCTCGGAGAACTCGCTGCGCGTGCTGGCCGAGGAATTGGGCGTGGCGGGCCGCACGAATCTGCTCAAAAAGATGCTCGGCAAGGCGCCGAAGAAGATCGTGCAGCACTCGGATGCCGATATCGGCGCGGCCATCGCCAGCGGCAGCCATCCTTCCGACGGAATGATCATCCTGCCCTGCTCCATGGGCACGCTGGCAGCCATCGCACTGGGCCTGGCCGACTCGCTCATTGCCCGCGCCGCCGATGTCACGCTCAAGGAGCGCCGACCGCTCATCCTCTGCGTGCGCGAAACGCCCTTCAACGGCATCCACCTGCGCAACATGACGCTGGCCGCCGAAGCAGGCGCCATCATCTTTCCCTGCATTCCGGCGTTCTACAATCACCCGGCCGATTCCGTCGAGATGGCGCGGCAGTTCGCGTTTCGCGTCCTGGCCCACATCGGCCTGCCGCAAAAAGACGCCTACATCTGGAAGCCGGAAGCATGAAGTAGCGCCGGCCTCCTGACCGGCTGTCGTGCGGGTCTCCGGCCCCCCACTCTTTCAGCAATTGCTTGACACCCCTGCCTCCGCCCGTTGATACTGCCCTCATGCCGAACCCAGGGGAGTACGGAATTGCGGTCATGGCCATGTGTATGCCATGGGGAACGCGTCCGTGCGGCCCTTGAGCGGTTGATGCGTTAGTCGCAACCGAATTTGAGGTCAAGCGGCCCGGTCCCGAAGCGGATGCGGGCCGCTTTCGTTTTTGGGCGCTCTGCGCCTTCGCTCTCGAACTGCAACGCCAGCCGAATTCTGAAGAAGCCACCCTGAAGGAGCTACCATGTCCGAACCGAACCAGCATCAGCTTGCCACGCTCGCCGTCCACGCCGGCCAGTCTCCCGATCCGGCTACCGGCGCACGCGCCGTTCCCATTTACCAGACCACCTCTTACCTGTTCAACGATGCGGACCACGCCGCGCGGCTCTTCGCATTGCAGGAATTCGGCAACATCTACACACGCATTATGAACCCCACCACTGACGTGTTTGAGAAGCGTGTGGCGGCGCTCGAAGGCGGCGCGGCGGCCCTGGCGGCCGCCTCTGGCCAGGCGGCTGAGACGCTGGCCCTCACCACGCTGGCCGCGGCCGGCGATGAGATTGTCTCTACAACCTCGCTCTATGGCGGCACATATAATTTGTTCCACTACACGCTGCCGCGTCTGGGTATCGTGGTGAGATTCGCTGATGCCGACGACTTCGACGGCATCCGCGCGGCCATCAACAGCAAGACCCACGCCATCTATACCGAAACCCTTGGCAATCCCAAGCTCGATATCGCCGACGTCGAAACCCTCGCCGCGATTGCTCACGAGAACGGCGTGCCGCTGGTCATCGACAACACCTGCGCCTCGCCGACGCTTACGCGGCCCATCGAGTGGGGCGCCGACATCGTCGTCAACTCGGCCACAAAATTCCTGGGCGGGCACGGCACCGCGATCGGCGGCGTGATTGTGGATGCCGGCAAGTTCGACTGGGCCGCGTCCGGACGCTTCAAGGACTTTACCGAGCCCGACCCCAGCTATCACGGTCTCTCTTACACGCAAGCCTTCGGGCCGCTGGCGTTCATTCTCAAGGCGCGCGTGCAGGGGCTGCGCGATACTGGCGCGGCGCTCTCGCCCTTCAACGCGTTCCTGCTGCTGCAGGGAATTGAGACGCTCCATCTGCGCATGGAGCGCCACTCCCAGAACGCCTTGGCCGCGGCCCGGCATCTGGAGCAGCATCCGGGCGTGGAGTGGGTCAACTATCCCGGCCTGGAGTCGAGCGCGTATTACAAGCGCGCGCAGAAGTACATGCCCGCAGGACAGGGCGCGCTCGTCACCTTCGGGATCAAGGCTGGAGGATCGGGCGGCGCCTACGAAGCCGGCAGGAAGCTCATCAACGAGCTCAAGCTGTTCTCTCTGCTGGCCAATATCGGCGATGCCAAGTCGCTGGTGATTCATCCCGCCTCGACCACGCATCAGCAACTCTCGATCGAGGAGCAGGCCAGCGCCGGAGTCACGCCGGAGCTGGTGCGGCTTTCGGTGGGCATCGAAGACATACGCGACATCCTCGCCGACCTCGACACGGCCATCGAAACTGCCAATGGCCAGGCAGTCAACGCGCCGGCCGTTGCCGGTGCGGCAAAATAGAGGAAGCTTCTAGCTGCTAGCTTCTAGCCACCAGCTTTCACTACGGCGACGAGCACGGGCATTTGAGCTAGAGGCGAGGAGCTTGATCGTAGTGACAGAACCAACCAACTCAACCGCCAGCGGCTCCTCGCCGGGCAAAATCCTTGCGCCCACCTACGAGGGCGACTTCGTGCTGGATAAGGATCTTGCCCTCGAGTGCGGGTGTACCCTGGCGTGTCCCACGCTGCATTACGCCGTATACGGCCGGCTGAATGCGGCGCGGGATAACGCCGTTCTTGTCTGCCACGCGCTCTCCGGCTCGGCCCTGGTCGGTTCCTGGTGGCCTGAAGTCTTCGCTCCTGGCGCCGTTCTTTCGCTGGAGCACGATTTTGTCATCTGCATCAACATGCTCGGCTCCTGTTACGGCTCCACGGGGCCTGGCTCGGTCAATCCCGCCACTGGCGAGTCTTATGGCCCGGACTTTCCCCTCATCTCGGTCCGCGACAACGTTCGCGCCCAGGCGCGCCTGCTCGATTCGCTGGGGGTGCGTAGTCTGCGCCTGGTCATGGGCGGCTCCATCGGCGGCATGCAGGCGCTGGAGTGGTCCATCCAGTTTCCGGAGCGTGTCCAGCGCGGTCTTATCATCGGCGTTTCGCCGCTGGGCGCGATGGGTTTGGCCTTGAACCACCTGCAGCGGCAGGCCATCCAGCACGACCCGGAGTGGGATGGCGGCCGTTACCTGTCCCAGAAGCCGCCACGCAGCGGGCTGTCACTGGCCCGGCAGATCGCCATGATCAGCTACAAATCCGCGCCACTCTTCAACGAGCGCTATGGGCGCAATCCGAATCGCAGCGGCGAAGACCCGTGGGCCAACGGTGGGCAGGGAAGCGGCCTCGGCGGAGGATTGATTGGGGGACGTTTCGATATTGCCGGCTATCTCGACCTCCAGGGAAGGCGCTTTATTGACCGCTTCGACGCCAACGCTTACCTGGCCATCCTGCGCACCATGGACACGTGGGACCCGCTGCGCGGCTACGGCTCGCCCCAGGAAGCCTTCGGCCGCATCCGCGCCCGCCTCATCTTTGTCGGCATCAGCACCGACTGGCTGTTTCCGGCGCCGGAGGTGAAGCGGTTTGCTCAGGTCATCCGCGCCGCGGGCGCTGATGCCGAGTATCGCGAGATGGCCAGCGATCACGGCCACGATGCCTTCCTAGCCGAGCAGGCGGAGCTGGTGCGGCTGTTACAGTAGGAATGGCGCCCAGGTTACCCGGTGGCCGGCAGTTTTCGCTTTCCCCAATGCGTTTTGCTTGTCATCGGGCACGGCGGTTTCTATAATCCATTGCAATGTCTCGTTTGAGGCCGTGGTATCGTATATGCGTCGCCTCAAACTCGACTGCGAGCCGGAGCGGTTGCCGGACCCCGCATCGGAATGATCAAGAAGTGCATCTCCAGTTTGGCGATTCCCAGGAGCAGAGAATGAAGAAGCTAGTCCTTGCATCTGCGATGGCTTTGGCGAGCGTTGCCCTTGTTGCCGCGCCCGCGCTGCGAGCGCAGGATAACTCCGGTCAGATCACCATTCAGAACCCGGAAGAATTCAACGCCTATCAAACTGCGGTCACCCAGACCAATCCGGCAACCAAGGCTTCGGCCCTGGAGGATTTCCTCCAGAAATACCCCAACAGCGTGGTCAAAAAGGCGGTTCTCGATCAGTTGATCGACACCTACGAGCAGATGAACGACCCCGACAAGGTGTTGAGTGCGGCCAGCCGCATGTTGCAAGTGGATCCCAACAATTTCAAGGCCATTTTTGCCACCGTTTATTTCAAGAAGACCGCCTGCCAGAGGAACATTGATCCGGCCACCGGCGACAGCAAGGATCCGCAGACTTGCGACGATGCCGCGGCCATGGCCCAGAAAGGCCTGACCGTGGCCAAGCCCGCCGGTGCCGCAGATGCAGACTGGAAGAAGATGACCGATGCAGCCTTTCCCATCTTCCATTCGGCCATCGCTCTCGACGACCTGATCGCCAAGAAGGATTACGCCAATGCCATCAAGGAATACACCGCCGAGCTGATGTTGTATTCACCCCAGCAGACCACCAGCGGCCCCGGGCTGGTGGACACGCTGAACCTGGCCGAGGCCTATGCCAAGCCGGGAACGGCGCGCGACGAAGTGAAGGCCTGCTGGTTTTACGCGCGCGCATGGGACTTTGCGCCTCCCGCCTATAAATCGCAGATCGAGCCCAAGCTCGACTACTGGTACAAGCGCTATCACGGCACCATCGATCCCCCCGACCAAATCACCTCCCAGATCAACGCCATCAAGACTCAAGCCCAGGCAACACTCTTCCCGCCTGCCACCTTCACCATCGCCCCTGCTCCCACTCCTCAAGAACTGGCGCATCACGCCCTCACCGGCGGCAATCCCATGACGTTAAACCTGGAAGACAAGGAGTACATCCTTGCGAACGGCAGCCAGGCCGATGCTCAGCAGTTGTGGAGCCTTCTGAAGGGCCAGGTCACGCCGGTTCCGGGCATCGTAATCAGCGATCAGGCCACGGTGCTTGCGGTGCACGTCACTACGGCAGCGTCGCCCCACCCCAAGGACTACCAGGTCAAGCTCAACACGCCGGCAGCGTGCGCGTCTGTACCTCCTCCGCCGACGTCTGAGTTGCGGGTTGCGGAGGCCCGCGACTACCTGCAGGCCAACGGCGCCAGCGCTGACGTGAGCGCGATCGAAGGCCTGGATCACGCCCACAGGATCCTCATCGAACCCGCGGTCACCACCATCAACATGGCCGTCGCCCAGGATGCCAAGGACTCCCATTACGCCGATTTCACCGTCAACTTGAAGGATCCGTTGGCATGCAAGGACGCTCCCGACCCGAGCTTCGAAATGAAGCTGCAGCCGGCCGAGGAACTCGACGCCACCTACGATACCTACACCACCAGTCCGGCCGCCAACGGCAATCCCGCCAGGGCCCAGATCGTCCTAAGTCAAGGATTTGTGCAGATGGAGAAGAAGGCGCCTCCGGTGCATCGTCGTCCGGCGCCGGGACGCCGCAGCGGCGAATAGCCCGTGAGCAATGCGCCGGCATCGGCCCGCAGTGGCAGTTGCCGGCAAACTTTCCGGAATAAAACAGGGCGGCCAGTCCAGGCGGGCAGCCCTTTCTTTGTGGAGCGCCGCTCCTCCAGACCGCGGTGGGAGACCGGCTGTACTGGCGGCGTCCTCGCCGCCAGCGGGGTCCTGTGCCATCCGCAGCATGTGACGGCCTGGCGGCCCCTCTTGACAGCCGGTCAGGAGGCCAGCGCTACCGATTTCCGGCGTTACTCACCCAGCATGATCCGCTGGATGCGGCTGGCGCGGCCGGTGGCGGGATCGCAGCTCACCAGCGCGCCGCACATCTTCGGATTCCCTTTGGCCGCCTCGAACTTGCCCGGCATGCCGGTAAGGAACTTGTGCAGCACCAGGTCTTTCTCGACGCCGATGATGCTGTCGTAGGGCCCGCTCATGCCCACGTCGGTCTGAAAGGCCGTTCCATTAGGCAGGATGCGCTCGTCGGCCGTAGGCACATGCGTGTGGGTGCCGAGAACCACCGTTACGCGGCCATCGAGATACCATCCCATGGCAACTTTCTCGCTGGTGGCCTCGGCGTGGAAGTCAACCACGATCACTTTGGCTCTGATCCGGGCGAGCAATTCGTCCGCGGCGCGGAACGGATCGTCGGTCGAACTCATGAACACTCGCCCCTGTAGATCGACCACCGCGTAGTCTACGCCGCTCTCCGTGGTCCCTTCGTAAACGCCGAACCCCGGCAGTCCTGGCGCAAAGTTGGCGGGCCGCAGCACGCGGCGCGGGCGCTCGTGGCCCTCCGCATTTGCGGAATTCAGGTAATCCACCAGCTCCTTCTTGTCCCAGACATGATTGCCGGTGGTGAGCACGTCCGCGCCCAGGTCGAAGATGTCCTCGGCCAATGAGGGCGTGACGCCAAAGCCGCCGGCAGCGTTCTCCACGTTCACGACGGTCAGATCGACGCTGTGCGCCTGGCGCACATGGCCGATGTGCTCGGCCACGATGTGCCGTCCTGCGCTGCCGAAGATGTCGCCGACGAAGAGGATATTCAAGGCGAACCAAACTCCGATCGAAGGGAGATGGGACTAAGGGACTGAGGATTTCGCTGGGCGAATTGATTTCATCAAGGGGCCAAGGAGCCAGCCCACGTTGTTGCAGAGATGATCAGTTGCGTCAAGGCCCATCGAGGTCCCGAAACCGAGACTTCTGGCAATAAAAACTTGCGTTTCCAGTTCGCAGCATGAGCCCCGTGCGTGACCGAGAAAGAGATAATATTCCCCCTTTGTAGAGCGTCCGTAGCCCTCCGCGATATTACTTGCAATCGAGACAGCCGCCCTTCTCATTTGGCTTGTAAGGCCGAAGCGCTCCGCATCAGGAAACTGCGAGGTCAGTTTGTAAGTGGCGACGCTCAGTTCGGCAGCCTTTTGCCAAGCGGTCAAGCCCTTGAATGAATGTCCCATTGCCGTATCCTTCGTTCCGTTCGTCTCTCAGTCCTCTGGTCCCTTAGTCCCTCAGTCCCTGCTCTCTCCGCATCAGCGGAAACAGAATCACGTCCCGGATCGACTTCGATCCGGTCAGCAGCATCACCAGCCGGTCGATCCCGATGCCTTCTCCTCCGGTGGGCGGCAGACCGTACGCCAACGCGCGGACGTAGTCCTCGTCCATCTGGTGGGCCTCCTCGTCGCCGCGGAAGCGCTCGGCAAGCTGCTGCTCAAAGCGCTTGTGCTGCTCCACCGGGTCGTTCAGCTCGCTGAAGGCGTTGCCCAGCTCGAACCCGCCGGCGAAGATTTCGAACCGCTCCACGTGATCTGGATCGTCAGGCTTTTGCTTGGAGAGCGGAGAGACGGCGGTCGGGTAGTCGAAGATGATCGTCGGCTGAATAAGGTCAGGTTCGACTATCCCCTCGAAAAGCGCATAAGTCACGATTCCAACCGATTGTCCGTGTTCAAGCATCCCTATAGCCGCTTCTATGCAGGCAGCTGAGACTGTTGCGCGTTTAAACTCGATAGTTGGCTGGCTCCCTTGCACGACAGCCATATCGACGTTTTTGGGGTTCTCGTCGTATGTTGCAATAGCTCTCGATAAGAACGCTCTCAAGGCATCAGTTGTTGCAAAATCATGCGACGTAGGGCCGCTACCGAACGAGTCCTCATCCCAGTGTGCTTTGAGGGAGTCTCGCATCGTCAGCCGCTGCCACTTCGCCAGATCGATCGGCTTTCCGTCTGGATCGAGCCGCGGAATCGGATTTCCGTTTTCGTCCTTCTCGCCCGACGGCAGTACCGTCGTCTCGTTCACCTCAAGCGCCACAAACGCGAACAGATCCTCGGTCAAATTCATCAGGTCGTGGTAATTTGCGTAGGCCTGGTAGAACTCCAGCATGGTGAACTCGGGGTTGTGCTGCGTGCTCACGCCCTCGTTGCGGAAGTTGCGGTTGATCTCGTAAACGCGGTCCAGCCCGCCCACCACCAGCCGCTTCAAATAAAGCTCCGGCGCGATGCGCAGAAACAAATCCATGTCGAGCGCATTGTGATGCGTCTGGAATGGCCGCGCCGCCGCGCCGCCCGCGATGGGCTGCATCATCGGCGTTTCGACCTCCAGAAATCCGCGCTCGTCGAAAAACTTGCGCAGTGCGCGCAGCACCTTGGCGCGCTTCACGAACACTTCGCGGCTGTCGAGATTGGCGAAGAGATCGACGTAGCGCTGCCGGTAACGCAGCTCCACGTCGGCCAGGCCGTGATACTTCTCCGGCAGCGCCAGCATGGCCTTGGCCAGGAAGGTGAGCTTCTCCACGTGCACGGTTAACTCACCCGTACGGGTGCGGAAGAGATAGCCAGTGGCGCCGATGTGGTCGCCCAGGTCGAGCAGCTTGTAAAGCGCGAAGCCCTGCTCGCCCACCGCGTCGAGGCGCACGTAGATTTGCAGGCGCCGGCCCTCCTGCTGCAGCGTGGCAAAACCGGCCTTGCCCTGCTGGCGGATGGCCATGATGCGCCCCGCCACGGCCACCCGCGGCTTCCCGGCCTCAAGCGCGCCGGCCGCGGCTTCGCCCCACTTGGCGCGCACGTCCTGAATCGAGTCGGCCGCGCCGCTCCGTTCCGCCGGAAAGCGGTTGGGATACGCCGCCTGCCCCAGCTTCTCGATCTCCTTCAGCTTGCCCTGGCGCAGCTCGAAGAGATTTTTCTCAAACTCCGACTCGAACTCCATGCTGTTTTTCCCGAATGGCCCAACCGCCAGTATAGCGGCTGAGGAACCGGCGATTTCCTCCGCGATGGCCGAATATTTGTGCGCAACCGGGAACAAATGACATGGCCGATCTGTCTAACGGAAAAGACTCATCCATTCTCGAAACACTGGAGTCCAACATGCGAAGAATCCCTCATTTGCTCCTGGTGTTTGCTCTGCTCGCCGCGTTCGCTTTGCCCGCTGCCGCGCAGTGCAACGACAACTGCCCGCAGCGGCGCACCATTTCTGTAACCGGCACGGCGCAGGTTACGGCCGACGCCGATCTCGCCGTCGTGCACGTGGGCTACAAGCTCTACGCGGCCGACGCTAAAACCGCCTACGCCAACGCGCTCGACACTTCGAATGCCATCATGCAGGCGCTCACCGCGTCCGGCGTTGCCAAAAGCGCCATCGAGAGCACCAGCCAGGTGCTCGAGCACACGCAGCCGTACGAAATCCAGCGATTTCCGAACGACCGCCAGGATTGGGAGCAGCGCCAGTTCACCGTAACGCAGAGCTGGACGATCCGCGTGAAGCCCGGCGATGCAGCCGGCGCGCTGAATACGGCCATCAATGCGGGCGCCAACGAGAGCGGCTGGATTCAGTGGATCGTAAACGATCCCAGCGCCCTCCAGGCTCGCGCCTCGGCCGATGCCACGGCCAACGCGCACGCCATTGCCGAGCAGGTCGCGCAGAAGTCCGGAGTGCATCTTGGCCAACTGGTGAGCGTTACTGAGAATCAGGGCGGAGGACCGTTCATGGGTAACGGCTTGGGAAGCGGGTATGGGATGGGCACCGGCATCGTCGCGGGCAATCTCCCCATGCAGCCCGGCCAGCAGCTCGCCATCAACTCGCGCCGCGTGGAATACACGGTCGGTGTCTACGCCGTCTATTCCATCGAATAGTTCTCAGCGTCCATAGCTCTCGGCTTTCAGCGTTTTGTCTCATTGCGAGCTCAGGAGAGTAATGTCCGCTGGATACAGGTAAGAAGCAGGTCCCCTTCGGCAAGCTCAGGGCAGACTTTCGACTGCGCCGTTCGCAACGATTGCGAACGGCTCCGCTCAAGATGACAGGATGTTCGTTTTGCAGCAATCAATAGCTGAGAGCTGAAAGCCGATTAGCTGGAAGCTGCAAGCCGCCTTCCTGTATAACCACCATGGATGCCCTATCACCCGCCCATCCCCGATCCCAAATCAGGCCCCAAAGGCAGTGGCCTGGTGAGCGCGCTGGTGCAGGCGGAAAAGCTGGTACAGATTGCCCTGGTCCTGCCCTGCGCGGCCTTCGTCGGCTGGCTCATCGGCGACTGGATCGGCGAACGTGTGCACCAACCTTGGGTCGCCGCGGTGGGCGTGGCCTTCGGCGGCGCCTCCGGGCTCTACTACGTGGTCCGGCTGGCCCTGAACGCGGTGAAAGACCCGGACAGCTCCGGCAAACAGAACAACAACAAAACGGGAAGCGCCGGCGGGCCGTCATGAACGAACCCGGCGATTCTTCGAGAGAGCCTTCGACAGCGCCCGTGGCCGGGTCCTTGGCCGCGCTGACCGATTCCGGCCTCGAGGCCCTGCTCCACCGGGCCATGCGCATTACGCTCATCATCGGCCTGTTGGGCGCCCTGGCGGTTTGGAAGTCTTCAGGCTGGCGCAACGCCGCCATGCTTGCCACCGGAGCCCTGATCTCGGCAGCCAGCATTCTGGAATGGCGTCAGCTGATCCGGTTCCTCAATTTCCATTTAGATCGGGCCAAATTGGATCAGAAACAGACGCCGCGCGGCGCCGGCGTGGCTATCCTCTTTTTCTTCCTGCGTCTGGCCATCTTTGCAGGGGCCATTTATGGTAGCCTGAAATGTTTCCACGGTTCCGTGGTAGCGCTCCTGTGCGGCCTGGGTTTAGCGCTTCTGTCCATCGTTTGGGAGGCGCTGCGGCTGCTGCGAAACT
>JASHRF010000109.1 GCA_030037545.1 Acidobacteriaceae bacterium
CGGAACAAGAGAGCCTTTCATGACGCCGTTCTCGACGAGATTCTCGAAGAACGTGTGGTCTCCAGCCGCAGCCGGCGCAATCCCCGTGGCGTCAAACGCAAGATGAGCAACTTTCCCCTGCGTCCGCGACACGGCAAACCCTTGCCCCGCCTCGACATCAGCAAAGCCATCCGGATACTTAAGTGAACAGTATTAGGCCTAATGGCTTCCAAATCCCCGCAGGCGGCGGAGCGTAAACTGATCCAAGACTGAAATGCCAGAATGGAAATCCCGCACCACGCGAACAATCGCGGTCGGGATGTGACATTCCGCCGCTCGTGGGTTTCACAGAAATATTCAAACCGCCGGGTTTTTCCACTCCGGCCACACGCTTGCCAGGAGATGCTCCTGTGAAGAAGTTGTCTATGCTTCGTTCAGTCCTGTTTATCGTCTCGGCATCCGTGGTTGTGATGAGCGGTGCAAGAAGCGGCGCGGAGCCGAACGTTCTGCTCCCTCTTATGCCGATGCCCGCGCATGTGGAAGCAGGGAAGGGACAATTCCTCATAGACGAAAGCTTTGGTATTGCCTTGGAAGGATATTCGGAACCGCGTCTGGTGTCAGCCAAGCAGCGCTTCTTGTACCGGCTCGAGCAGGAAACCGGAATCCCGCTTGCTCGCAGCCCGCAATCGGGCCGTGCAAGTTTTGTCATCAAGACCAGGGGGGCGAGCGATCCAGTGCAGCAGTTGGGGGAAGATGAGTCCTATCATCTTGAGGTCACCCCGACACAAGTGCAGTTGTCGGCTCCCAATCCGCTCGGAGTGCTGCACGGACTGCAGACTTTCCTGCAACTGGTGCGCATTACGCCGCAGGGTTTTAGCGCGCCGGCGGTGACCATCGACGACCAGCCGCGCTTTCCCTGGCGTGGCCTGATGATCGATGTGGGCCGGCACTTCATGCCCGTTTCTGTGATTGAGCGGAACCTGGATGGAATGGAGGCAGTCAAGCTGAACGTCTTTCATTGGCATCTCTCTGACGACCAGGGATTTCGCGTGGAAAGCAAGCGCTTTCCGCGGCTGCAGGAGCAGGGATCGGACGGCCTTTACTACACCCAAAAGCAAATCGCTGAAGTAATCGACTACGCGCGGGACCGCGGTATTCGCGTAGTTCCCGAGTTCGATATGCCCTGCCACACAACCTCGTGGTTTGTCGGCTATCCGCAACTTGCGAGCGGAAAAGGACCTTATCAAATCGCAACCCAATGGGGCATCTTGGACGCGGCCATGAACCCCGCCCGGGAGAGCACCTATCAATTCCTCGATCGGTTTCTGGGTGAAATGACAGCGCTTTTCCCCGATCGCTACTTTCACGTGGGTGGCGATGAGTGCGACGGAAAAGAATGGGATGCAAATCCGCAAATTCAGGCGTTTATGCATGCACATGGACTGATGGACAACGCCGCGCTGCAACTCTACTTTTCGAGCCGGATTCAGAAGCTGGTCGCAAGCCACCACAAGGTGATGGAAGGTTGGGATGAAGTGCTGCAGGCCGATACTCCGCGCGATGTCGTCATCCAGTCGTGGCGTGGAGACAAAGACCTGGCTCTCGCCGCGCGACAAGGCAATCGCGCTCTTCTCTCCAATGGTTATTATATTGACCTGAACCAATCCGCCGCACAGCATTATCTCGTCGATCCCATGTCTGGCGACGCGGCCTCCCTTACTCCCGAGCAGCAAGCGCGCATCCTGGGCGGTGAAGCCACAATGTGGAGCGAATTTGTGACTCCGGAGAATATCGATAGCCGCATCTGGCCCCGCACTGCTGCGATCGCCGAGCGGCTGTGGTCGCCCCGGCAAGTCAGGGATGTGGATTCGATGTACCAACGGCTCGCGATTGTATCGCAGAAACTTCAATACGAAGGTCTGAAGCATCTATCCTCTACCAACATCATGCTGCAGCGGATGAGTGGAGAGGTCGATCCGGAGCCGTTGAAGGTTCTGGCATCAGTCGTCCAGCCACCGGAGGGCTATGCCCGCGAAGAGTTGAGGAGTTACAACACCAGCTCTGCCCTCAACCGGCTCGTGGACGCGGTTCCTCCGGAGAGCAACACGGCGCGCGAATTCAACGGCCTGGCCAAGCTGATCGTGGCCGGCAACGCAACTCCCGAACAATGGCAGGATGCCCGGAATTGGCTTGAGCTTTGGCGCGACAACGACGCCAAACTGCAACCTTCGCTGGGACGGTCGGAGATCACCGCCGAACTGATTCCGGTTTCGCAAACCTTGTCGCAGGTGGCTGTCATCGGTCTTGAAGCTTTGGACGATCTACAGAATCATCGCGTGGCCAGTTCTGCCGCGGTTGAGAAGAATCTGGAATTCCTGAAGGTCGCGGAAAAGCCTCAGGCGGTCCTGCTGGATATGGTGGCGCCATCTGCTGAATTGCTGGTACAGGCAACTGCAAAACAGGAATAAACATTGCCGGCAGAACCGGTGGCGCATCCGTCGGCAGGCCAAATCACCGCCCAACTTGACTCTTTGCAATCGTTCAGGGAGCTGTTGCACAAGTAGTAATTTCCCCATACTCGGACTCGTCCACGGACATGAACTTTCATTCGTCAAACTGGCTTTGCGCCCGAAATTCGGCGTTCCTGCCCGGATCACCGCCCACCCGGACATAGCCCCAAAGGACGAAGAGAGTTCAAAGGTCCGAATCTGCGACCAACCAGACAAGATGCGGACGGAAGCCTGCCGGAGTAGTGGTAAGGCAGGAGATGGCAACCAAAAGGCCGACGCCGACGAATCAAAGGATTACCGGCGCATCCTGAATCGGAGAGGCGGCGAGCCGCCCCGTCGCGAAGACGCAATCGAATGAGTCCGGAGATGCACCAATTTTTGGTCACTTCCAGGTTCGCGGTGATCGGACCGTGCTGCTGGATTCAGGTGCGATACCCGTTATCCGGGAGTATCCTGTGAATTGCAGGCATGCAGATTTCAGTGGACGCATTGGCAGGGTGGCTCTCCGTCGGCGCCTTCCTTATCCCACATCTTGCCCCTCTAATCGCTTCGGTCCCTGGCCTCACTAGCAAACAGCTCAGTCAATTCTGAATGCCATTCGGCCACCTGCTATGCCTATCTACACCTTTTGGAAACAGGCAAACCCTCGCCGTTCGGCAAACGCTTGCCTGTTTTGGCAGCGCCTCCTTTCTCGCCGCACTAGAATGTCCTCATGCGCATCGGGATCACCTGTTATCCCACGTACGGCGGTTCGGGCGTAGTCGCCACCGAGCTGGGCATTGAGCTGGCCGCGCTCGGCCACGAGGTTCATTTCATCTCCTACTCGCAGCCCTTTCGCCTCAGCGGCCGCGACGACGGCATCTTTTACCACGAAGTTCCCGTCTCCAGTTACCCGCTCTTCGAGTTTCCGCCCTACGACCTCGCCCTGGCCTCGCGCATGGCCGAGGTGGCCGAGCTTTACTCGCTCGATCTCCTCCACGTCCACTACGCCATTCCTCACTCCGTCTCCGCGCTCCTGGCCCGCCAGATGCTCGCCACGCGCGGCCGCCGCCTGCCCTTCGTCACCACCCTGCACGGCACCGACATCACTCTGGTCGGCCTCGACCGCAGCTATCTGCCCATTACGCGGCACGCCATCCTCGAGTCCGACGGCGTGACTTCGATTTCACAATACCTGCGCCAGGAGACCATCACCAAATTCGATATCGCGCGCCCCATCCAGACCATCCCCAACTTCGTGAACTGTGACGTCTACATGCCTATCAACGAGGATGCCCAGCGCAATCAGGCACGCAAGCGATTCGCCATGGCGGGCGAGGCTCTCCTGATTCACTTATCCAATTTCCGTCTCGTCAAGCGCGTTCCCGACGTGATCCGCATCTTCGCCGGCATCGCCCGCCAGATTCCGGCACAGCTGGTGCTCATCGGCGACGGTCCCGACCGCTCCGCGGCCGAATGGCTCGTCCACGATCTCGGTATTCAGTGCCAGGTACATTTCCTGGGCAAGCAGGAGCGCGTCCACGAGCTGCTCGCCCTCGCCGACCTGCTGCTCATGCCCAGCGAGCTTGAGTCTTTCGGCCTCGCAGCTCTCGAAGCCATGGCCTGCAAAGTGCCGTCGATCGCAACGCGCGTGGGCGGCGTCCCCGAGCTCATCGACGATGGCGAAACTGGCCTGCTCTTCCCCGTGGGCGATGTCAACGCCATGGCCACTGCTGCAGTAGCGCTGCTCACCGACCAGCCGCGCCTCGCCACCATGCGCGACGCAGCCCGCCGCACTGCGCAAAAACGCTTCTGCGCCAGCCTCGTGGTCCCGCAGTATGTAAAGTTCTACGAGCAGGTGCTGGAAGACCAGTGAATTGCTGTAGCGCCGGTCGCCAGACCGGCTGTCGTGCGGGTCTCAAGATCCGCACCCGCACGCTTCAGCCCAATGCCAGGATTCACGATCTGCGAATCACGACCCGCGGATCACGCTCCACCGCCGCTTCGAATCCTAGTCGCCGCCAAAAGCCTGCAACCTGCGCGATGGTTGCGGCTGAAGTCGCCGGGCCAACTTTTAACGGAATCACAGTCTCGCGCCGCTCCTCCAACTCGGCCAGCGCCGCGGGCCCGGCCGCAATGGCAATGCACTTCTCCGGCCGGTACGTGCAGGCCGCCAGGTCCGTAATCGAGAGCTGCGTGGTGGGCGTGGCGAAAATTGTCTGCGGCGGTGCCATGCGATCCAGCAACCACAGGATCTCGAGCTTCGATTCCAGCTCGTCGGGCACGCAGTCGATGGCCAGATCGGCCTCCCGCACCGCGTCTTCGATGGTCGATACAACGCGCAGCTCTCCGCCGGCTCCATCGTCCAGGGCAGCCAAGCTCAGTCGCCGCCGGATGTATTCGTGCGCGTGATGCAGGTTGCTGGGCAACACATCCTCAAGGAAGACGCGTACGCCCGAGCGCGCCGCCTGCGCAGCCAGCCAACGCCCGAGCGGTCCTGCGCCGATCACGGCCACGGTGAGTTGTCGATCCGAATGATCGGGCATGATGGGCGCCGGACGTGCGCGACATTCCGCTGGTGACACGATTCGTGAATTCGTAATCTTGCTTTCGAACCTCGGTGCCGAGGTCTCGATTCTGAGACCTGGGAGGCCACAAATCTTCACGGTCGCACGGCTACCGGCCGCTCAGTGCATTGATCACGTCGTCGGCGTTGGGCCGCGCGCGCTCCAGATGCTCAGCCACGCGGGCTTTCTCCTCGGCCGAAAGCACCGGCACCGTGGCCAGAATGCGGCGCAGGGTCACGGCAACGTCGTCAATGTAGTTCATCAGGCGGATGGCTTCTCCGGAAAGCGGCATTGGGGTCCTCAAAGAATAGCGTTCCGACTCCTTATTGTAGGCGTTGCGGTTCGCATGAGGAAAGCCGCGGCGCCGGCTCTTGAACCTGCTACCATTCCCTCGTGTCCAGCAAATGGAGCCGGAAGCCTCGTCTCGCGCGATCCTCACGCCTCCCTTACGTTTCCTGGCAATAATCCGGAATATCGTTCGCAATAGAGGATTCAGGAGCCTTCCATGCCCATCTCCAGGCGCAACTTTCTTGCCCGGGCCGGTCAGGCCGGTGGATTCAGCGCCGCATTTCTGCTCATGCAATCCCTGGGCCTGATTGAAGCAGCGGAGCTACGCCCTCTCGACGTCGCTCCCGGTATTGGCAAGGGCGTTTCCGTGGCCATTCTCGGCGGAGGCATTGCCGGCCTGGTCGCAGCCTACGAGATGAGAGAGCTGGGATACGCCTGCACCATCCTCGAAGCCCGCAGCCGCTCCGGCGGCCGTAACTGGACGGTTCGCGGCGGCGACACCGTGGAATTTATCGACGGCTCCCGCCAGCTCTGCTCCTGGGACGCAGGCAACTATCAGAACTTTGGCCCCGCACGCCTGCCGTCGGTGCACACTGCCATACTCGGTTACTGCCGCAAGCTGGGCGTGCCACTGGAGGTCGAAGTCAATACCTCTCGTTCCACTTTCCTTGAGAACGACGCGGCCAACGGCGGCAGGCCCGTGGTGCAGCGCCAGGTCATCAACGACGCGCGCGGCCACGTCAGCGAACTGCTGGCCAAGTGTATCCGCCAGGGCGACCTCGATCAGGATCTCTCCCCCGATGATCGCACCCGCATGCTCGACTTTCTGCGCCACTACGGGCCACTCGACGCCGCGGGAGCCTACGTGGGCAGCGACCGGGCCGGTTACTCCAAACTCCCCGGCGCGGGCAATGACGTCGGCGTCCTCAACAAGCCCATCGACATGCACACCCTGCTCGACGAGAACTTCTGGGGCGGAATTCTGTTCGAAGAAGCTTTCGACATGCAGGCCACCATGTTCCAGCCTGTCGGCGGCATGGACCGCATTCCTTATGCCTTCGCGCGCGCTCTCGGCCAAACTGTCCAGTACAACGCCATCGTTACCGCCATCCGAAAATCCGGCAACGGCGTGCGCATCGCCTACACTCACGCCGGCCAGGCCCGGCAACTCGATGCCGACTACTGCCTTTGCTCGCTCCCGCTCAACCTCCTGCGCAACATCCCCAACGACTTCAGCGCTCCTTATCGGGAAGTCATTGCCGCGTGCGAATACGCAGCCGCCTACAAGATTGCCTGGGAAAGCCGCCGCTTCTGGGAGCAGGACTATAACATCTATGGCGGTCTGGAGTATGTCAGCCAGGGTTGCAACCCGGTGTGGCTGCCTTCCGGCGGCATGTTCTCGGAGCGCGGCGTGCTGGTGAGCGGATACGGCTGGGGTGCTTTCACCGACCTCCCGCTCGACCAGAAATTCGCGGAATCGCGCCGCACCATCGAGCGCCTGCATCCCGGCCATGGCAAGGAGCTCCAAAAACCGATGTATGTCGGCTGGGGCTTGGTTCCCTTCAACCAGGGCTCCTGGATCCAGGCCTTCAGCTCATCGGAGCGCGGATTGGACGCCCCGCCCGGTCCCGGATATGAGACCATGATCCAGCCCGACGGCCCCATCTATTTCATCGGCGATTACGCGAGCCGCCTCAACGCCTGGCAGGAGGGAGCGGCTCTGAGCGCACAGCGCGCCGTGCAGTTGGTGAGCGACCGAGTCCGAGCCCAGCGCGCCTGAGCGCTCGCAGTCCGGCTTCGTGATTTCGTAATGGTTCCGGACTACACGATCCTGGTAGAAACTGTTTCATAACCCTGTTTTGAAAGGGCACGGCTTCAGCCGTGCCAATAAGTTCCCCAAAAACGTGGGGCTTTAGCCCCTGAGGGACGATGACAGACGGGTCATGAAACCACCTCTAGACGTAATGCTGTTCACTTAAGTATCCGGATGGCTTTGCTGATGTCGAGGCGGGGCAAGGGTTTGCCGTGTCGCGGACGCAGGGGAAAGTTGCTCATCTTGCGTTTGACGCCACGGGGATTGCGCCGGCTGCGGCTGGAGACCACACGTTCTTCGAGAATCTCGTCGAGAACGGCGTCATG
>JASHRF010000110.1 GCA_030037545.1 Acidobacteriaceae bacterium
TCAAGGTGTTCGTGGACGGCGGCTACACAGGCGCGCTGATCGAATGGGCCAAGCAGGTGTTGGGCTGCGACGCGGAGGTGGTGAAGCCAAACCAGCAGCACATGTTTCGCGTGCTGCCCAAACGCTGGCTCGTGGAACGGACCCTGGCCTGGCTGAATTGGCCACGCCGCCTGTCCAAGGATTATGAACTGCTCCACACCACGGCAGAAACCATGATCCTCATGGCCTTCGCTCATCCGCTGCTGCGACGATATAAGTAGTTTTTAAACAGATTCTTAGTGAGCGAGTCAGCCGGTCCGCCGACTCGCTGACTCGCTGCGTTAATACCTCCATGAAGTAACATCCGCGCCCGGCGGCGCGGTGGCCAGCATGTGTTCGACCATCGTCGGCAAGATGCGCTGCGCCCATTCGGAGTTGTTCTGCTGCATGGTGTATTCCGATGGCCCGCCGGTGTAGCAGTGCGGCATGCGCGGCCCGTATTGGAAAGTCGCATCGGAGTGCGGATGGCGCGTTTTGTCGAGCTGATCCTGCAACAGGTGTACGGCGTTGTTCAGGAAGTAGGTGTCGCCGTCGCCCACGGTGAGGTGCAGCTTGCCTTCGAGCTTCGCCCCCAGCGTGGGCCAGTCGCGCACCATCATTGCCGTCAGATCGTAATGATCGTGCCAGTACGCGACCACCTTCTTGTCGATCGCCCCGGTCAGCGGATCGACGGCCTGCGCCGGGTAACCGTCCGCGCCCACCGGCGAAAACACGGCCTGCCAGATATCCCATTGCTCGGTCGAGCGCCCGTGCGTGCCCAGCACATACTCAAACGCATACTCCGGCCCCGTGTTGGCAATGATCATTCCATCGGGCTTGCGATCGGCAGGAATCGGGATTGTTCCGAAGTCGCCGTGGCGCGTGAATGCATTCGTGTCGTCGTAGAGATCGATGCCCTGGTACGCGTGGAAATCCACTGGGTCGGGGCAGGCCACATATGTGCCGTTGTACATGTCGGGATAAAACACCTGCGTGGCCAGCGCTTCCCACCCCCCGGTTGAGCCGCCAAAGGTGGTCCGCGCCCATCCCTGCCCGATGCCGCGATACTTCTTCTCGATGGCCGGAATCAGCTCTTCGTTGATGGCCGTGCCGTAGGGGCCCACGTTGGCCGAATTCACATCGTAAGAGTCGTCGTAATATGGATTCGCGTTCTGCACGTAGATCATGATCACGCGCGGCAGCCGCCCGCTGGTCCAGTCCTGAAAAAACTTGTAGCCGGCCTGCTCGCGGCGATACCCAGGCGACTTGGGATCGGGCGCCGATGTCACCCACGGCACGGGCCCGAAGCCGGGGTGAAAATGGTCCTGATAAACAACCAGCGGAAAATGCGCATCGGGATGCTCGTCGAACTCGTCGGGCAGCAAGATCCACGCGCCGAGGTAGACGTCGCGTCCCCAGAACTTGCTCAGCACATCGCTCCGGAAGCGCATGTACTTGAGCCATTTTGCGCCCGGCTGCTGCTTCGCCAGCACCTCCGGATCGCGATCCGTGCCTTCGATGGGCGCAAACACCTGATCCAGCGTGAGCCTGATGGTCGCCTGCGATTTGGGATCGAAGTGCAGCTTCACCGGTTTGTTGTACGGATTGCCGGGCTTGTCATTCCAGTGCTGGCCCTCACCCTTATCCGGCGGCAGCCACAGATTGCGGCCATCGGCAAGATGAAATAGCTCGTAGACGTTGAACACCGCCTGCACGTAGTAATCGCCCGCATCTAGATCGGCAAGCGAGCGGCGCGGATAGCCGAAGGTCTCGGCGTCCACAACCATGGGCTGGCCGGGCTTGAGATCGGACACGTCCACGCCGAAGCCCTGCGCCGACCAGTAGTCCTCGTTGAGCTGCATGCGCGGCTCCGGGTTGTCAGTCTTGGCGAAGATCAGGATCAGGTGCCCTGTAAGCGGGCTGGTTGCCGGCGGAATCGTCACTTCAATGCGTTGCGCGTGCCCTCCACACGCAATAAACGCCGCCATGGCCGCGGCCACAATGCAAAGTTTTCGCATGACGCTAATCTCCTGGTTGTCATCCTGAGCGAAGCCGCTCGCGCTTCTTGCGAGCGGCGCAGTCGAAGGATCTGCGGTTACACTTCGGTCATTCTGCACCCGGGTTTCCTTGCCGCTGAAATGGGGCCGAAGGGTGCTCGCTGCGGCATCATTCCCCGCGCGGTTCGTCGTCCATGCGCTCCAGCGCAGCCAGCGCCTCGTCGGCAACTTCCCACTGGCGAAGAATCTTGTAGATGGTCCCGGTCGAAAACCCCGCCGTCACCAGCCGCCGCATCACGCGCGCGGTTTCTTTTTCGTTTTCCGGCCTTTTGATGTGCTTGCGTTCCAGGTGCTCTCGCGCCAGCGCCTCTTCGTTGGTTCCGCCGTAGCGCGCGCCTACGGTTGCCTCTACCAGCTCCGCGCCTACGCCCTTCTGGCGCAGATCGCTGCGCACGCGCCGCGCGCCCAGCTTTTCATTCTCCTGGCGCAGCCTCGCGTAGGTCTCGGCAAAGGACTGATCGTTCAGGTAGCCATATTCTTTTAGCCGTTTCACCACGCCTGCAATGACAGTGTCGCCATGCTCATCCGGCTCCACGCGCTGCCGCATCAGGCGCCTGAGCTCGACTTCGGAGCGCATGTGCCGTCCCAACGCCTTCACGGCGTAGTCGTAGAGGCCGGTCTCGTTCAGAAACGCGCGTGGCTTGGCGGATTTGGATTTGAAGGGCAGCTTTTAGCTCCTAGCTTCTAGCCTATAGTGCTTCTTTCGTTTCTCCCCGCATGGGTTCATTCCTCCCACGACTAAGCTAGCAGCTAGAAGCTAGCGGCTAGTGACTGCTTTACCCGTACACTCATCCACCCAGTCGTTCACCGCCTTATACCAGAGCTGGGAGTTCTGCGGCTTAAGCACCCAGCGGCCTTCGTCGGGAAAGTAGAGCATCTTGCTGGGCACGCCCAGCCTTTGCAGAGTCGTGAACAGCTCAAAGCCTAGCTCACATCGAGCCGGTAATCGAGCTAGCCGTGAATCACCAATGTGGGCGTCTTGAAGTTTTTCGAGGCCAGCATCGGCGACCACTTGCGGTACGGGTTCTCGGAATCCGGCTTGCCGTAATAGTCCCACGGCTTGCCGCGGAACTCCCACTCGTCGAACCATAATTCCTCAGTGGACCCGTAGGCCGACTCGGCGTCGAACATGCCGTCGTGCGTCACGATGCATTTGAATCGGTCGGTGTGCCCCAGAATCCAGTCGGCCATATAGCCGCCGTAGCTGGCGCCGAGAGCGCACTCGCGCGTCTTATCGATAAAAGGAAAATGCTGCTCGGCGTAGTCCAGGCCGGTCATCAGGTCGGTGAAGGACTTGCCGTCCCAGTCGCCGTTCACTCCATCGACCAGAGCCTGCCCGTACCCCGTCGAGCCGCGCGGATTGATCATCACCACGTGGCTGTTGGCGGCAAACAGCTCCGCGTTCCAGCGATAGGACCAAGAATCGCCCCAATTGCCCTCGACCCGCCGTGAATGAGAAACTTCGCCGGATACTTCTTGGAAGGATCGAATCCCGGCAGGGGATGACAAAGCCTTCGAGCTTGGTGCCGTCATTGGCCATGAACCAGAAGGATTGATTCTAAAGGATCGGTGCCGAAGAAGAGACTCGGATGGACGAGATTCGGCAAGGTTTCTGATTCTAATGTATATAACTGAATATAAAGACGATAAATCTACCGAGTTGCTTTCCATATCGTCTATGTATTCCACGAATATCCCCGCTATCGCTCAAAAAATCGCGCTAAATCAAGCTACGAATATGATCTGGTGACGCTCAGATAGGCGGGTTGCTCATTGGTATACACATTAGTTTGTTTCGCCACGACTGATTCTTCACGTTCTATTCCTGTTTGGACGACCTGTCAATCCAGAATAGACGGAAGTTTAATCCATATTGGACGATGAGTAATTCCAAGATGGACGAATCTGGGAATACGCTCTATCCGCAGTTTGCGGTTTCGCCGCTGGCAACGGCGTTGGAGGATACACCGGTTGTTCTGGTGACGGGTCCACGCCGATGTGGCAAGACCACGGCCACGATCAAAGCCATGACTAAAGGGGTTGCGGAAAAACTCGCTGGGGTCAAGGAAGTCACTGTTTATGCACAAGAGATTGTATTAGAACCGAAGCATGCGTGGAGAAGACCAGAAGCAGAGGGTGATGTACAAGTTATGTGACGATGGCGCAGCGGATTCCAGCCGATCACCCGGCGCGGCAAATCCGGGCCATGGTGGACCGGGCGCTGGAGCGTCTGGACAGCGACTTCGAGCGGCTTTACGCCTCGACCGGTCGTCCATCGATCGCCCCGAGCGGCTGCTGCGAGCCATGCTGTTGATGGTTCTTTTCTCGGTGCGCTCGGAGCGGCAGTTGATGGAGCAGGTAGACTATAACTTTCTGTTCCGCTGGTTCGTAGGCCTGGAGATGGACGAGCCGGTATGGGACGTGCCGGTGTTCACCAAGAACCGGGAGCGGCTGATCGCGGGCGAGATAAGCCAGCGTTTGCTGGAAGAGGTGCTGGTGGAGGCGCGGGGGCACGATCTGTTGAGCGAGGAGCATTTCACGGTGGATGGGACACTGATTCAGGCTTGGGCTGCGGCCGGCAGCTTCAGGGAAAAGAAGGATCCGCCCGCACCCGGCCAGGGTTCGGGTAGCAAGGGCGCGTTGCTGCTGCGCGATAAAGTGGAGTCGAAGACCGATGCGGAGGCGCGGCTGTACAAGAAGTCCAAGGCCGACAAGGCGGTGCCTGCCTACATGAGACACACGTTGATGGAGAACCGTAACGGCTTGGCGGTGGCCGCCGAAGTCACCGCGGCCGGCAACGCAGCCGAGCGCGAGGCGGCCGTGCGCCTGCTGGATCGAACCGTTGCGCCGAAGGATCGTGAGCGATATGCGAACCGCAGGTCTTAAAAAGCCGGAGCAGCATCTTGCCGGATGACAGTCTTGGTCTTCTGATCGAGTTTCCAGCGGTTGGGCAGCCATGAGGGTAGATCGCATTCGGGTGTGACGGGCAGGTTGACCAGCAACTGTGTGCAGTAGAGCTGCGGATCGATGTCGTGGCGGCGACAGGTGGAG
>JASHRF010000111.1 GCA_030037545.1 Acidobacteriaceae bacterium
CTGAGGCCAAACAGAAACAACCCGGCTACAGGGCACGCCGTTGGGTGGTCGAACGCACCCACTCCTGGCTCAACCGCTTCCGCAAACTGCTGGTCAGTTTCGAGAAGACGGAGGCCAGCTATCTCGGCCTACTTTCCTTAGCCGCTGCCTTGATTTGCTGGAGGCAAACTATCACTATTTACGGATAAATTCTTAGGTCTGCGGCCCCACAGTTCGGCGGCTTTTTCGTTGTACCAGGCAATGACCCCATCAGGCGCGCGAACGGCGTACGCGGCCATGGGAAGACGATCGATCAGGCTTTGCAGCGGAAGGTCGAGCGCATCTGAAGACATAAGGTGGCCCTCCTTCGATCGAGCTCTTAGAAAGAACTATAGCACACTCAGGATGCGCTCGCTAGCCGCCAGGCGCAGGGATGCGCTGCTCGTCGTTGTGGACAAGGAAGTCGTAGTAGCGGACCGGCCAGAAGGGCCGCCCACGCGGCGCCTGGAGACGGAGAACTCGCGCGCGTGAATAGCGGCGGAAACATCGCCTCTCTGCAGTTCGCCGGCGAGGAGGTGGACAGGTTCGGGCAACACGACATGTCCCGCGACCACGAACCGGTAAACGCAGGCGCTTTCGCTCCAGCGCACCTCGCGGGTTAGCTCTGCGATCGCGCGGCGAGCAGCTCATTCACTTTTGCCATCACCCGGAAGGCGTCGGCGATGTAGACGACGTCGGCTTTGCCGCGGGTCCAGCCGCAGTTGGGGTCGAGGGAGATGGCGCGGCGCTCGGCGATGAAGCGCCAGCCGATGACGTGCGGCTCCTCGCCGTGACAACAAGCGGCCAGGCCTTTGGGATGGCGTGGCGTGGCGCCGGTCTGGCCCACCTGGTTCATGTGCGTAAGGAACGGTAGCACCGAGTTTCCGCCCTGGCCCTCACCCTGGTCGACCAATGATTTGGAGCTGCCCAGCGAAGCACCGGAGGCACGCAGGAAGCCGAGGATTAGCTCGCCGGCCTCTTGCGCGCGGACCTGGCCGTCGGGCTGCTTTTTGGTCCAGCCGGCGCCGGCTACGAAGAGGAGTTTGGCGTCGGGGCGGATGGTGAGTGCGTCCTGCTTGGGAGTCTCGATACCGGTGACGGTGGTGCGCAGAGCGGGGAGATCGACGTGAATCTTCTCAATCGTTACAGCGGGCGCGGATGGATCAGCGGTGAACGCGGCGTGGGTGCCCGCGTCGAGGAGCAGGAACCAGGGACGCGCGTCGCGCGTGATGACAGCTTCGATGCGCTGCCGATAAAGCCAGCGGGAAGCTTCGATGCCAGCGTGGCCGCGGATCGCGGTGATGTGCGTGTCGATGACGCCGCCGAGGCGGTGGGCGACGCCGGCCATGACGCGGGTGAAGCGGGAGCTGGCCGGGGCGAGAACGATGGAGGGTTTTTGGGCGCGGCAGAGGGCTTCGCAGGCGGCAGCGTCGGTGGCGTAGCGAGGCTGGGCGAAGGCTTCTCCGCTCACCGCGACCACTGCGCAGGGCAGACTTTTGGGTAAGGCGATGGGGCCGGGGGCGACGACGCCGATGGCGATGGAAACGCCGAGACGCGTGGAGAGCTCCAGGCCGGCGCTGATAGCTTCGAGCGAAGGCTTGGTCAGAGCGGCGCCGGTTTCATCGGCGTGGGTCAGGATGAGTACCGATTCCATATTGGGGGGTCCTTAGCTTTCAGCCCTCGGCTCTCAGCTTCGGGACTTGGGGAACCAGGCGCCCGACTGACGGCTGATAGCTGTTAGCTGTCCTTTCCGATCCATTCGACGATTTCCTGCGCGATGGCTTCCGGATGCATATCTTTCACCACGCGCGTGGTGCGCTGCTGGGCGGGCAGAGTTGCCGAAACATAGCGCAGGCTGTTGGTGTCGAGCGCGGCGGTCTTTGCTTTTTGCAGCACGGGCATGATGGTGCGCATGTTGTCCATGCCGATTTGCGGATTGTTGCGTGGCTCGGGTAGGTTGCCGGTGGCCCAGCCGAGCACAGCCGGCGGGCCGGCGCAAACAGAGACCTGATGCCGGCCGCCTTCGACGCGCTCCAGGACTTCGAAGGGGCCGTCGTCGCGCAGTTCGATTTGGTCGACTCCCTGGAATTGATCGGTGATGCCGAGACGCTCGCCGATGAGTTGCAGCGTGACGCCCGCGCCGCGATTGGCCGATTCCCATCCGCCGAAGAGCAGAAGCTTGCCGCGATCGAGGCCGGGCAGCGCAGCGATGGTTTCGGCGAGAATGGCTGCGGTGGAGTGCGCGTCGGTAAATCCGCCGATTGGGCCGTCGATCGGCACCAGCTCGAAGCTTAGCTTCTGCGCGACGGTCATCATGACTTGCTGGAGCTTGGCTTTGGGGGTGAGCGAGACGAGCCAGAGCTTGCTCGGATTTTGCGGCTCGCCGGGATTCTTGGCGATCAGGCTTGCAGCTTCGTACAGCGCGCAGGCGGCCCAAGGATCGAGCATGGCGGGAAGAACCATTTCGTTCCTGATGGCCGGGCCAGTTGGGGCGAGGGTGGGTTCAAGTGTTTGCAACGGATCAGGGACGATGCCGGCGCAGGCGACGATGTGGAGGGCATTTGCCATGATTCTCTTTTCTCCTGCTGCCTTATAACTCTGCGTGAGGAGCAGGTGCAAAACGACCGACTCAGGACCGCGCTATTCGGATACGCCGGTGACCGAGCAGCGCCATGTAAAGCCGCCGGGAAAAAGCAATTCGTATTTCCGCCCAATTGGCGCCACATTCTTTTGGGGAGCCTCTTTTACAATTCGCGCCGAATAGTCCGCCAGTGACTGCGATAGTTGCGAAGAAGCCGGAAAGTCGTCCCAGGCGCCCATCACTTCGATCTTGCTTCCATCGATGATGGTTTCTGCGTAGCCAACCTCGTAACAGGCGGCGTGGTATCCGACGGAAGCGCAGTACGAACGGATGTGTATGGCCGAGATGCGCACCTTGATGGGGTAATGGGTCCCCGGCTTAGCCTTGGGAAGCGGCTGCCCGGATCGCGACTCTTGCCCGCATGCAAAGGGCGAGATGCAGGCAAGGAGCAATAGAAAAACGATGAATTTTCTCATGATAGGGTCTAATCGCCTTCCTTCGGGGTCAAAGCTCATCTCCAATCAGGTTCGTCGCCGGTACAACCAATGTCGCTTTTATTCAAAACGGTTGATGTTTCGGCAGAAGCTTTTAGCCGACCGCCGGTAGCTGCCTTTCAGTTCTCCGCCGAGTGCAACCCTCCCGCTCCAGCGCGGAAATCTATGTTGCCGTTGACGCCGTCGGGCGATTGGGCGCAGTTCCACAGGCAGCCTCCGCAGTGAATGCACTTCTCGCGCTCGAAGACGGGGGCGCCGTCGCTGCCGAGGGTGATGGCCTGGCCGGAGCACATGGCGATGCAGGTTTTTTCATCGCAAAGTAAGCAAAGTCCCTTGCTGCGGAAGATGACGTGATCGGCAAAGGCGGGAGGGGCCTGGACCTTGCCGCCCATGAGCAGCGCGTCCTGCTGCGTGACCAGGAGTCGGCCGTCGAAAGGGATTTCAGGCCAGCCGCGGGCGGACATGAGCGCATCGTGGAGCGGGCGGCCGTCTTCAAGGACCAGCTCGGCGGCTTCCCGCAACTTGATGCCGGAGGCGGCGAAGAACGAGAAGGGGCGAATTTGCCGGTGCGCGGGCGGAATATGCGCAGGCAGCGAGAGCTTGCCGCGGGTGAGGCCGGTGAGGGCCATGCCGATGAGGCCGCGAATGAATCCACGATGGAAGCCGTTGCGCGCGTTTTCGGCCTCGCGCGCGCCGCGCTCGATCCAGCTTGCACGGCGGCGGGTCTCGTAGGCCGCGGAGAGATTTTGGTGCGTGAACGGCTTGCCCGCGCGCAACAGCTCGAGGACGGCTTCGCCGAGTTGAATGCCGGTGGTCCATGCTTCATCGACGCCGGAGCCGGTGAGCATATTGGTTGAGCCAGAGCCTTCGCCGATGCGGGCGTAGCCATTGCCGCTCAGGGGTGGTTCGGCGCGGCGGCCGGATTCTTCGAGCGACTTGGCGCCCCAGGAGCGTAGTGTGCCGTCTTTGAGGTGCTTCCAGAGCGCGGGGTGCTGGATGAAATGCTGCAGATACCGGTAGGCGGTGCGGGCCGGGTCGCCCATCCACGAAGGGACGAAGATGCCGACGGAGACCAGGCGGTCGGGATGGACGTAGAGGAATCCGAAGATTTCGGGCTCGGGATAGCCGATGGTGTGCCAGACGGTGCCGGGCCTAAGCTCGGAATCGGCCGCAGCTTCGGGTAGCTCGATCACGAACTTCATGCCCATGGCCCAGCACTTCGCGCCGTTCTGGTTTTGGTTGAGGGCAGCGCCTACCTGGCCAATTGCCCCATCGCCGACAACGGTGAGGCGTGCGCGGACGTCCATGCCCGGAATGAAGTTATGGTCCGGTTCGCCGCTTTTGTTTACGCCTTGATCGGCGAGGCGCAGACCGGCGACGGCGTCGTTTTCAAGGATAGGCGCGGCCACGGGCGTGCCGGGCCAGATCTGTACCAGGCCGCCGGCCATCAGGCACTCGGCGACCCACTGGTTGAACTGGCCGATGGAGAGCACGAGGCCGTTCTTCTTGTGCAGGAAGGCAGGAGTCCAGGGCAGCTCGAAAGCGCGATCTTTGAGAACGAGGCTGCCGGCGAGGCGGAGAAAAAAGTCGCCGATGCGCAAAGGAAGCGAGCGCCGGCTGGCGCCGATAGGGTCGAGGAGATAAAAGACGCGCTCGTCGGTGACGGGCACGGCCATGGGGATTTCGGCAGGGTTCAGGTCAGGGAAGCTGGAGCGAATGCCCTTAGCCTGCGTGACTACGCCACTGACGCCGGCCGAGAGCGTGTCGGCGCGCTCGTAGCAGAGCACCTGAAGGGGCATGCCGGGCATGACGCGGCTCTCGAAGGCGGGATCGGCGGGGTTATCGTTCCAGGCCTGGGTGAGCGTGGTGAGAAAACCGCCCATGGCCGGACCGAAGCCGGCGCAGACGATATCGACTTCCATGGGGGGACGGTCGATGGCGGGGTCGGGGTCCGGAAGAGGGCTCGATTCCCGAGTCTCGGAATCGAGCCCCGGAGCACTCCAATCTGTGGATGATGCGGTCATGCGGGGCCTGCTGCTGGATAGTCGAGGGCTTCGGGAATCATTACCTTGCTGAGGGTTTCGGCGGCGCGGTCTTTGGCCAGGCGGGAGCCGGTGAGGCAGGTGGTGAGCTTGCTCTGCAGGCGGAGGAACTCTTCAGAGCCAGCGCAGCCTGCGCAGGGGCCGGCCTTCTGCGGATGACTGCCATCGGCGAAGAGAACGTCCACGGCCGCGGCGGAGATGCCGGCCATGGTTTTTTCCAGATCTTCGAGCTCCTCGGCGAGAAAGCAGTTATGGTGCTCCTTTTCGTCCCAGCGGGGATGGCGGTTGTAGCCGAAGACCAGTTCGGCGCAGATGCGCGATGCCTCGCTGGCGGCCTGCGCTGCCTGAGTGTGACAGAGGTCGCTGAGGAACTCGACGGTGGCGGGCAGGTCTTCAGCGGCGAGGGGGTCGGATGCGCCGCGCGCCTCGAGCTCGAGGACATCGAGAATCTGCGCGCGCGAGGCAAGCAGCCAGCAGAGCGCGTCGGCTAGCGGGAAGGTTACGCCCTGGCGCTGGCCATGGTAAAGCTTGTTGCCCTCGGGATCAGTGGCATTTTGCAGATGATTGAGGGTCCAGAGCCACAGGTTCATGGCCGAGGCCAGCGTGCAGGCGCCGGTGCCGGGATCGGTGCTGGCGATGCGGCGCATTTCGCACGTCCAAACGCGAAAGAGAGCGAGGAACAGGTCGCTGGTCATGGTCACGGTGAGCTGGCGGCGTTGCACGGCTTCGGGGCCCTCGTAGGTGGCTTCGAGCTGCGCATCCATCCATTTATTGGCCAGGAAACCGGGGCAGTCCTCAGTGATGCCGTAGCCGCCCATGAGGCTGACGGCCTCGCGCAGCATGTTGACGCCATGGCCTGTGTTCCAGAGCTTGGTGGCCGGGCAGAGGACGCTGGCTTCGGCGTCGGCGAGCAGGAACTGGACGAGTGGATCGGCTTCCCAGGTCTCAGAATCGAGACCTGGGGCACCCGCAGCCCGTTTGAACAGGAGCTCGATGGCGCGCTGCTGGCTTTCGCGGAATGCCTTCATCTCTGCGCGCGCGCCCACGATGCCGCGCTCTTTGAGGAGCGCGTCCTTTTGCTTTTCGAGCGGATCGAGGGCGTCGAAGAGGCGCGCGGCCGCAAAGCCGAGCGACGCGGCGGCTTCGCCCGTGGCCCACACGTCGACCAGTCGATGGAGCGCGTCCTGGCGCTGCTGGATGCCTTGCTCGTAGCGAATGGAGCCGGGGCGCGTGCCTTCAGCGCCGCGGAAGCGCTGACGCTGATAGCGGATGACGGGCTCGACGGCGGAGAGCAGCTTGGCCGCGGTCATGAGGCCGACGGGAACGCGCGTGCGCCGGAATACGGCCTCGATGATTTCGCCATGGTTGAAGTTGGGAACGATGACGCCGTCCTTGAGCGTGTAGCCGCCCACGATGCGGCTTGCCGGAACCTTGAGGTTGAAGACGGGATCGCCGGTGGAGGAAAGCTGGTGGACAAGCTTCTTGGTGGGCGTGCCGCGATCGAATGTGCCTTTGTCGGATTTTTCGAGGATGACGATGCAACTGCCCTTGATGCGGGGATCGTCGGAGACGGCGGCGGCGGTGATGAAGTCTGCATAGGCGATGCCGGTGATGAAGCGGCCGCGCTTTTCCACCTGGAGCCAGGGCTCTCCGCCATCGCTCCACTCGGCTACGCGGACTTTGCCGTTTAACATGCCGGTGTCGACGCCGACGTAGGGGATGGGCTCAGTGAGAGCGAAAGCGCCGCGCCATGGTTTCCGGTTTTCGCCGGGTTGGGGCGGCGCGGAGAGCGACTTGTAGCGCATGACCTGCCGGGGCGTTCCGCGTTCATGAATCGGCGCCAAGGCCAGAAAGCCGGCGAGGCTGGCGGTGGCCGCGCCGCCATCCACCCACGCCAGCTCAAAGGCGGCCAATGAGAGCGCCAGGTTCTTGGGACCGCTGATAAATCCGCCCTCTTCCGGCTCCATAAAGGCAGCAGTGATGCCCGCCCGGTCGAAGGCTTCAAGCATCTGGTTCTTGGCCGGCGTCCACTCGTGGGTGTTGCGCTCGCCGGAGGCAACGAGGCGGGCCACCGTGCCGCGGGCCACGCCGCGGGCCGACGACACCAGCATCTGCAGGTCGAAGCGGTTGGCAAAGCGCCACAGGATCTGGCGAACGGCGTCGCCGGGCAGCGTGAGCATAGGCCGGGACTGGCTGATGGGAAGAGTGGTGGCCACGGGATGCACCTCAAGCAGCGCCTATTTTCGAGGAGCGGGGGTGGTTTGGCATGTGACCCACATCACGAAGACAGGGACCAAGGGAGCAAGGAACCAGGAACTCAGCAGGCGGCATTTGGCAGCGACTGGGATGGGAGTGCCAACATGATTTGGCACGATGTGGTTGTGATGCGGATCGCGCGGCGTTGTGATGCTGAACGTAGTGTTTGTGATCAGAGTCACTGCGGCAGAAGGCGCGAATCGGCGATTCCATAGACAGGGACTTTGCGGCTTGTGGTTGAATCAGGCGGCATGGTTTCCGGGTTCTGCAGGCCGGGCGTGGGGTGAAGGTCTCCTCGATTTCCGGAGAAAGAAGACGGCAGAATGGCCACAGCGGAAATGAAATGGAACAGGGATCAGGGATCGGGGATCGGGAGGACGAAAGGCTCGACGATTCGCGGCCTCAAACGAATTCCGCTCCCGGTTGCCGCAGTGCTGGTCTTGGCGCTGGTTCCAATGCAGGCGCGGGCGCAGGATTGCCTGACTTGCCACTCCGACGCCAGCATGACGGATGCGAGCGGGCACAGCATCGCGGTGGATGGGCAGAAGTTCAGCGCCAGCGTGCACGGCAGCCTGGGGTGCAACGCGTGCCACGCGGACATCAAGGGCTATCCGCATCCAGACAAGATTGCGCCCGTGGATTGCTCGACCTGCCACGCCGACCAGGCGGCGCAGTTGCAGGGCAGTGTTCACGCCGACAGCAAGGAACATCCATGCACGAGCTGCCACGGCAATGCGCATGAGATTTTTCCAAAAACCGACGTGCGCTCGGCGGTGTATCCGCTGAACGTTCCCAAGACATGCGGCAACTGCCACAGCAACGGCGGCATGGCGGGGAAGCACGGGCTGCCCAGCGTTTATCCCAACTATATCGATTCGATTCATGGGTTCGCACTGAGCAAGGAAGGGTTACTGGTGGCGGCCAACTGCCAGAGCTGCCACGGGTCGCACCATATTCTGAGTCACAACAATCCCCAGAGCGCCACTTACAAGACGAATATTCCCAAGACGTGCGGGATCTGCCACGCGAAAATTGATGCCGATTACGAGCAGGGCGTGCATGGCAAGGAGATTGCCAAGGGCGATTTGAGCGCGCCGGTTTGCACCGATTGCCACACCGCGCACGCGATTCTGCAGCCCACGGAAGCGGTATTCCGCATGCAGTCCACGCCCATTTGCGGCAACTGCCACAAGGACAGGTTCTCGACCTACCGCGACACGTTCCACTCGCAACTGGGCTCGCTGGGCGGATACGTGGAGACGGCACGGTGCTGGGATTGCCACGGTGCGCACGATGTGCGGCCGGCCGGCGATCCGGAGTCACCGATTAACAAGGCTAACCTGGTGACCACCTGCGGACGCTGCCATGCGGGCGCCAATCTGAGCTTTGTGCAGTACCAGCCGCACGCAAATGCGCGCGACCGGAAACTGAATCCGGGGCTTTACTTTGTGCGCCTGTTCATGAACCTGCTGCTCATCAGCGTGCTGACTTTCTTCGTGATTCACACCATCCTGTGGCTGATCCGCTCGCGCTACAACCAGTTGAAGGCTAAAGGGGCCAACGGAGGCAAACATGCCTGAAGTTGAGATGGCAGCAGTTGAGGCCGCGCAGGAACAAAGCGGCGCAACGCGGACGCCGAATGCGGCGGGCCGGTATTTTGTGCGCTTCACGCGAGAACAGCGCTACCTGCACGCGGTGCTGTTTACCACGTTTCTGGGGCTGGCGGCGACGGGACTGCCGATGCGCTTCAGCGAGAGCTTCTGGGCGCGCAAGTTTGCGGCCGGCGTGGGCGGATTCGGGGCCATTCTGTTCTTTCACAAATTCTGCGCGCTGGTGCTGACCATCGCCTTCCTGATTCACGTAAAGGACCTGTTTGTGCGCGCCTTCATGGATCACGAGAAGGGAGTTTTCTGGGGGCCGACCTCGATGGTAGCCAACTGGAAGGACGTGAAGGACCTGTTGGGGCATATGCGCTGGTTTCTGGGACTGGGGCCGAGGCCGCAATTCGAGCGCTACGCATATTGGGAAAAATTCGATTACTGGGCAGTGTTCTGGGGCATGGTCATCATCGGGTTCTCGGGGTACGCCATGTGGTTCGCGCCGTTCTTCGCGCACTTTCTGCCGGGCTGGGCGCTGAATGCGGTGCTGGTGATCCACAGCGAAGAAGGATTGCTGGCGATTCTCTTCATCTTCTCAATTCATTTTGTGAACACGCATCTGCGGCCGGACAGTTTTCCCATCGACATGGTGGTGTTCACGGGGGTGGAAAGCGAGGAGGAGTTCAAGCTCAAACGGCCGATGGAGTACGCGCGCATGAAAGCCGAGGGCAAGCTGGAGAAGCGGCTGGGCATTGCGCCGCCGCTCTGGCTGACCAATTTCTCCAGGGTGGTGGGATTCCTGGCGGTATTTATCGGGCTTACGCTGCTGGTACTGACGCTGAGCGCGTATTTCAGCTAAGGCATTTCTCCTTCGGATGCAGCCCTCGCCAGCTTTAAGCCAAGCGGCGATTTCTTGTTGAAATCGCCGCTGAAGAGCGTTGCCTCCGGTCTCTGGCAGAAGGAGAAATGCTCTTGGGGGCGAATCGCCCCTTTCCCTTCGGGTTGCGGCCAAAATCGGGTCATACTTCGTTGTCGTCCCAGGCGGTGGGCCCGCCACGCCGCCGTCCTCCGCCTCGTTTGACCCGATTTTGGCTGGCAACGCCATCCACCCCACCAGTGTTAACAGGCTAGAACCGGATCACGGGTCCGAAGGTAATGCGCAGGTTGTTGTAGACGCCGCCGTTGTACCAGAGTTCGTCGCCGGCATCTGCCCGCAAGCCGAACCATCCCCAGAAGCCTTCAATTCCCCCGCCGGGGAAGGCCGCGAAGTGGGTCGAGGAGCCGCCGAAACCGGACAGGGACCCGGTAAAGCAGGAGGGCGATCCGGCCGCCGCATTGCAACTGGTGGTGAAATCGATGAAGCCGGCCTTAGCCTCAAGGAAGGCGCGGAACGGACTGGAGGCGCCGAACTGGAACTTGGGACCGAAGAGACCGGTAATCGGGCGCACGTTGCTGGTAACGGTTGTGGTGGTGCCGCTGGTTGTGGTCGTGGTGGTGTAGTTCTTCTCGAAGTCGTAATTCATCTCTGCTTCGAGGGCCACGTACTTCCCGGTGTTAAATCCGACGCGGCCGCCCAGGCCTATGTAGTTTACGGTGGTATTGCCTGTCGATCCGATGCGGAACAGGTCGCCGTAGGCGCCCACCTCGCCGTGATCGTAAGTGGCCTGCGCAAAGACAGAAGCCGGCACGGCAAACAGAAACGCGAGCGCGGCAGTAAGAAGAAAATGCCTCATTATTTTTTGCTCCTTGAAGAATGAAATTCCTTCCAAGCAACCGGTAGAGTAATCTGCGCCGGCGCCGGCCAAAGTGGCGCAATGGCGACTCTGGGTGTAAGATGCCGTGCCAGACTTGCAGGTTGACCGCTTAAGGCACAGAGACGATTGAGTTTGTGCTGCATGAAAAGAGGCGTTGACCGGTTGGTTCGACGGGTGACCGGCACGTGGGGATTTAGCACAGCCGGGACCGGCGGGCACGGAAGTTAGCCGTCTTCCTGCGAGCGGAAAAGCGGATAAGGCCGGCTGAACTGGAACCGGCGGAACGCGGTTGTGACCCGAGTCACTGCGGGGATTTGCGCTGAGGAATCTGCTGAGAACGTGAAAGCCGGGACGAGTTTTCTTGTTGGTACGATCGCACTTCTACTTTTTCCTGGGGCCTTCAACGCGCTGGCTGCGCAGAAACTCAAGGACCAAGACTGCCTTGCCTGCCACTCGGATCCCGCGCTGACCCAGGATGTGAATGGCAAACCCCAGAGCCTGTTTGTCGACCAGACCAAGCTGAAATATTCGATCCACGGAGCCATGTTTTCGTGCGTGGATTGTCACAAGGATGTGAAGAGCCTGGCGCACGAGAAGCCGCCCGAGAAGATCGCCTGCGCCCAATGCCATGCGGATGCGCAGCAGGCGTATGCGCACAGCCTGCACGCGAAGGACGGCAAGTCTGGCCAAGTTGCGGCGGCTGCATGTATGGACTGCCACGGCGGCGCGCACGAGGTGCTGGCCAGCAACGACGCAAAGTCGCCGGTGAATCACGCCAACATCCCGGCCACGTGCGGGCGGTGTCACGGGCAGAAGTTCCTGATGGCATCGTACGGCGAGAGCGCGCAGCCGTTTTATTCCTACCAGCAGAGCGTGCACGGGCGCGCGGTGGAGAACGGATCGCAACAGGCGGCGGTGTGTACCGATTGCCATGGCGCGCACCAGATTCTGCCCGCGAATAATGCGCAGTCGCCGATTTACAAATTCAACGTGGCAAATACGTGCGGCAAGTGCCACACGGATATTGCGAACACGTTCAACGCCAGCATTCACGGCCAGGCGCTGGGGCGCGGCAACATGCTGGCGCCGACGTGCACCGACTGTCACGGGATTCATAGCATCAAGTCTCCGGCCAATCCCAACTCGCCGGTGGCGGAGAAGAATATTTCCCGCGACACCTGCGCGCCGTGCCATGAAGGCGTGCGGCTGTCGCAGGAATTTGGCGTGCCCGGCGGCCGCGTGGTCAGCTACTTCGACAGCTATCACGGGCTGGCCGTGGAGGGCGGATCAGTGGTGGCGGCCAACTGCTCAAGCTGCCACGGGGTGCACGACATCCTGCCTTCCAGCGATGCGCGCTCGAGCATCAATCCCGCGCATCTCCAGGCCACGTGCGGAAAATGCCACAAGGGCGTGAGCGCCAGGTTCATCCAGACCAAGGTGCACCTGCAGGACGGGGGAGGCGGTGGGATCGGCGGGTTTCGCGCCAGCATGCGCGGCGATATCGACGCGTTCGCCGTGCGCCTGGTGCGGTGGATCTATATTCCGCTCATCCTGCTGGTAATCGGGGCCATGTTCCTGCACAACGCCATCATCTGGCGCAGAAAAGCCGCGGCGCGGCGGCACATGCAGAATCCCTTCATGGTGCGCATGACGGTGAACCAGCGCTGGCAGCATCTGATTCTGTTTACGAGCTTCATCGTGCTGGTCATTACCGGGTTTGCGCTCAAGTATCCGGAAAGCTGGTTCGCGCACACGCTGGGCATGGGCGAGAACCTGCGCGGCACGATTCATCGCGTGGCGGGAGTGATGCTGATTGCAGCCGGCATTTATCATCTCTTCTACCTGGCCATGCTGCGCGAGGGCCGGCGGCTGCTGCGCAACTTGGCGCCCCGGCCGAAGGATGCCTTCGATGCGTTGAAGACGATGCGCTACTACCTGGGCCTGAGCGCGGAGAAGCCGAAGTTCGGACGATTCACCTACGCGGAGAAGGCCGAGTACTGGGCGCTGGTGTGGGGCACAGCGCTGATGGGGCTGACCGGCGTGATGATGTGGGCCAAGGTGTGGGTGGGCGACCTGCTGGCGCGCTGGTGGGTGGATGTGGCCACGGCGATTCACTTCTACGAGGCCATCCTGGCCACGCTGGCCATCCTGGTATGGCATTTCTACCAAGTGTTCTTCGATCCCGACGTGTATCCCATGAACTGGGCGTGGTGGGATGGAAAGATGCCGGTGGAGCTTTACCGGGAAGAGCATGAGCTGGATGTAGAGTCGCTGCAGGCGGAACGACCGGAACAGCCGAAGCCGGCAAAGCCGAGACCAGCACCTGGGATCGGCCCCACCGCGGATCTGACGGGGAAGTGACGCCCGCAAAACAGGCAGGGTTGAAAACGGCTCCATGCCAGCCTCAGCGGTCTCGCGCCCTTTCGCCAGAGGAAGGCGAAAGGATGGGGCACCCGGCAGAGCTAAGGGCTAACGACTAATGGCTAGAGGCTGTCCTCCTCACACTCGCCAAGTATCGGCGCGCCATTCCTTGATGCGCTCCTTGATTTGCTTGCGATCGAGATGGTGTTCGAGAGCCTGCTTGGCCAACTCGACCGCCTCTTCGTCGGCGGCAAAACGCAGGCCGATCATCTGATCTTCAGTCAGCCGGTAGATCTGGCTGTGCCACTCCGCAGGTGCGAGGGCCTGCAGGCGCAGCCGCTCTTCGAGGCGGATGATGCGATCCTGCACCTTCAACGCGTAGAGACGGACCTTGAAGAGCAGCACGATGGCTGCGACCGAGAGCACGACCATCCACGCCGTAGGGAAGCGCGGATGGTGGATCAGAAAGATGATCGCAATGATCAGGTTGGCGAACAGAATGGGCGCCAGAAAAAAGTGGAAGGCCGGATCGAAGCGGCTATGGTTTTTGAGGTTCTGCGGGACTGACTTGCTCATTGGCAGCCGAACTTTCTCTCAGGCCGGAATCGGCTCCCGAAGCCGATTGAGAGGCAGGCGGGTCGACGGGAATAGCGCCGGGGGCCTGAGGAACGACGCCAGCGGCATTCTCGACGGGCGCGGGCGGGGCTGTCAATGGCGCCAGGTTAGCGGGCCCAACCACTGCAGGATGCTTGGGGAGCAGATGGTAGCGACCGCGCACCAGATAGTCCACGAAGATGCCGCCGGCCAGATAAGGGTTCACCAGCGTAAGCGGAATTGCGTAGACGGTGGTCGAGAACGACTCCGCGATGTCTTTTGTGGAGTGGCTGTGCCAGCCATAGCCGGGTACCTGGGGAATTTCAAGGACGGTGAGGTTGGTGTTGGGGTGCTTGCGCGCGTAGCGGACCAGCTTGTACGCAATCTGCTTGGGGGTGGTCACGCCGGCGTCGGGAAAGACGCTGCGCCGGAAGGTGCGGGGAAAGTACCGGTTGAGCACCTGGCGCGCGAAATCGGCGCAGTTGCGGAAGAGCATGTGGAAGTGGGAACGATTGGGCCGGTCATTCAGCCACGCGATGAAGGCGTCGTCCTGCGCGGGGGTGGTGTCGAAGCGGAAGGCATAAATGCGCCGCTCGTAAGCCGCGCCGATCAACTGCGTCCAGCCGTCGCGCACGTAGCTGCCTCCGGATTTGTCGAGGCCGAACGGGCGCAGGTGCGCTTCGCGATAGCGATCCCGCATCTGGACCACCATTTCGTGGTCCACGTGGGTGGGAACCTGGGAGGCGTTTTCGACCGCGTAGAGGTAGGGAATAAGAGGAATGGCGACCCAGTCGTAGCCGTCCACGCCCTCGTAGCGCGATATGACGACGCCCAACTCACCCGGATGGCAGCGGCGCAACTTGAGCGGTGTTGCGGCGCACACGTTTTCAAGGTATACCGCGTTATGGCCTGTGGGGTTGATCGTGCCGTAGAGGCCGTAGGGCTCTTCCATGAGGAGCGCGGCCTGGGCGCGGGCATGAATAGAAGTCAGGGTCAGTAACGCGATGAAAACAATCGACGAGATGCCTGGCTTTGGCTTCAGGAACATCGAATTTTGCCGGACCGCCTTTCTCCCCCACCCCTAGTATGCCGCAAGGCCGGTAAAGATTCGATGAACTGCGAACCAATGCGCCTGCCGCTGCGCGCCTACCCGGCCACCTGGCAAACGGCCCTCTCGCTGTTTCAGAACCCGGAGTGTTCCAAAAGGTTGTGCGGAAATAAGACAAACCGGGAGCAGCGGGGAAAGCGTTGATGGCGAGCTCGGGGTTCACCCGACCTGCGCAGAGAGGTAAGCAAGCTGTGGATTTTTCGGGTCCTGGGAGGCCGCAATCGTGCCGCGGCGGCGCAGCGATGCCCTAAGATGCTGTGGAGGAAACTTTGCCCATGATCTATGCTTTGAAACCGAGCCTGCGGATGTTGGTGTCGTCCTTGTTTTTTGTTGGCTTGCTGTTCGGCGCGCGCCTGGCGAGCGGGCAGAGCGTGGACGAATTCACACGCGCTACGGCAGCGTTGCCGGTCGATTCGCGCACGGTGGTGGACCGCCTGATGAGCCTGCGCGAGCTGCCCGATGGGCCATGGAAGTTTCACGCCGGCGACCTGGCGCACGGCGAGGACGCGAACCTGGACGACAGTGCGTGGCCAGAGATGAAGGTCGATACCGATGCGCCCAACGAAGCGGTGTGGTTCCGGCAGACGGTGGAAGTACCGCAAACGCTGAACGGGTACGACTTGACGGGCGCGCGCATTTGGTTCGAGTTTCACGCCGACGCGAACGGGCCCATGCCGGAGATTTTCTATTTCAATGGGCGGCGCGTGGCGCTGGGCGAGGACCTGGAGCCGGTGGTGCTGTTCGACAAGGCGCAGCCAGGCGAGAAAGCGGTGATTGCCGTCAAGCTGATGCACACGGTGGATACGAAGCGGTTCCGCGGAGCCACGCTGCGCATCGACTTTGCTGAGACGCGCCCCAACCCGGTGGACCTGGCGGAGGAATTCCTCAGCGCGGCCGATTTGATTCCATCGCTGGCCCCGGGCGACACGGCCAAGGTGGACACCTTGACCGGCGCAATTGCGGCGGTGGATGTGAGTGCGCTGGAGGCAAAAGATCAGGCAAAGTTCGATGCCAGCCTGAAGGCTGCGCAGGGCAGGATGGAAGTGCTGCGGCCGCTGTTGCAGCAGGCAAGTTTCCATCTCGACGGCAATTCCCACATCGATGCCGCGTGGCTATGGCCATGGACCGAGGCGGTAGGCGTGGTCAGGAACACGTTTTCGACGGCGCTGCAATTGATGTACGAGTATCCGGAGTACACGTTCACGCAGTCGGCGGCGGCTTACAACGAGTGGCTGGCCAGGGATTATCCCGATATCAACGACCAGATCAAGCAGCGTATCAAGGAGGGCCGCTGGGAGATCGTGGGGGGCATGTGGGTTGAGCCGGACCTGAACATGCCCGACGGCGAGAGCCTGGTGCGGCAACTGCTGGTGGGCAAGCGCTGGTACCTGAAGGAATACGGCGTGGACGTGCGCATCGGCTGGAATCCCGACTCGTTCGGGTACTCGTGGCAATTGCCGCAAATCTACAAGAAGAGCGGCGTGGATTATTTCGTCACGCAGAAAATGGCGTGGAGCGATACCAATCACCTGCCATTCAAGCTGTTCTGGTGGGAGTCGCCGGATGGGTCGAAGGTGCTAACGTATTTTCCGCATGATTACGCCAACCTGACGCTGAATCCGGTGCGGCTCGCGGAGGATTTGAAGCAGGCGCGGGAGTATGCGCCGGGGTTGACGGAGCTGCTGGATTTGTACGGCGTGGGCGATCACGGCGGCGGCCCGACACGCGCAATGCTCGACGAGGGCTATCGCTGGATGGATCCCGGAGCGGCGGTGGAGGCCGTGGATGGCGGCGCGCCGGTGACGCCGAAGTACGAGTTCGGCACCGCGCAGTCGTTTTTCTCGACGGTGGAAAAGGAGATTGCGCCTGCGAGCCGGACGTGGGATTACCGGTCGATTCCGAATTACGAGCCGCCGGCGCCGGTGGCGGGCGAGATCGCGATTCCAACGTGGGATTCGGAGCTTTATCTCGAATACCATCGCGGCGTGTATACCACCCAGGCCAGGCACAAGCACAACATGCGGACGGCCGAAGAGGAAATGCTGAATGCGGAGAAATGGTCGTCGCTGGCGTGGGTCCTGGTCGGACGGGCGTACCCTTCGACGGACTTGACGGAGGACTGGGAAAAAGTGCTCTTCAACCAGTTCCACGATCTGGCGGCGGGGTCGGGGATTGGGGTGATCTATAAGGATGCGCAGAGGGATTACGACTGGGTGCGCATGTCGACGGATGAGATTTCGCGTGGGGCGCTGGAGACCGTGGCGGAACGCGCAAACACAAGTGGATTGGGCATTCCAGTCCTTGTCTATAACCCATTGGGCTGGGAACGTTCGGGCGAGGTGAGCGTGGATGTGCAATTTCGGACTGGAGGAAGCAAAGAGATATTTCTTGTTGATCCGTCCGATGGGAATCGGACGCGATTCCCTGTTCACTCTTTGCTTGACGAGGAGACCGGCGTCGCCCATCTCACTTTCTATGTTCCTTCTGTTCCTTCGCTAGGATACAAAGAGTTCTACATCGTAACGGGTGTGCTTAGCAGAGCGATGGGAGCGCTCAGTGCAGCAACGAGTACGTCGGCAAGAGATTCTGACGGGGTATTCGAACTGAGGAATGAATCCGTTCGTGTGGGAGTAGACAAGACGACCGGATGCATAACCAGTCTGGATGCAGGTTATGAAGCCCTGTCTCATGGTTCCTGCGGGAATCAGCTTCAATTCTTCAAAGATCTGCCCAAGGACTACGACGCGTGGAACATCGATCCCGGCACGCTGGACGTCCCTCCAAGCACAATCGGAATGGCAGATTCGGTTGAATTGATCGACCAGAATTCTCCCAGCCCGGCAATCCTCGTCAAATATCACTGGCAAAACTCGAAATTCGTTCAGACCATCCGCATCGAAGGCGACATCGTCGATATCGACAACGACATCGACTGGCACGAATCGCATGTGCTGCTCAAGGCCGCGTTTCCGCTGGCTGTGACCAGCAAGTTTGCCACCTACGAAATTCCTTACGGCACCATCGAGCGGCCGACCACGCGAAATAACAGTTGGGAAAAGGCGCAGTTCGAGGTGCCGGCGCTGCGCTGGGCCGATCTTTCCGGCGCGGGGCCGGATGGAAAAGTCTAC
>JASHRF010000112.1 GCA_030037545.1 Acidobacteriaceae bacterium
TCACGCCCAGATCGCGCACCTCCCCATCCGGCTCGGCTACGGCTACGGCAATCGTCTCGGCATGGACATCCAATCCCAAAAATCGTACCTTTTCCTTCATCACCGGTTCCTCTCCGCTTGTGGCTCTGAGCTATGCTTCTTTGCTGAATCACAGCCTAACCCACGATTAGCGCATTGGGCCGGTCACTCCATTTTGATTAGAGCCTGTTATTAACTTTTTTGCAATCTACTGATTCAAAAGCACTTGCGAACCAAAATAGAGTTCAGCCTAATCGCTGTAAACTGTTGATTCTACGCGACTTGCCACAAGGTTAATAACAGGCTTTAGGATGATTTGCGTCGCGTGCCTCCGTAAAGAACCGCCTGCGTACAAGCTGGGTCCGCAATGTCCTGAAAAAATCCGCGCTTACTTCCCGATCATTCACCTTGTTGTGTACGCCGTTGTATGGTTTGCCCACAAATCGCACCCAGTCTGGACGGCGTTTGGGAAGTGAGCGTCACCGTGACCGATTGGCAGACCGGCGCTCCCGTCAGAACCGTTGCTTCTCTGCAAATGTTGTCTCGATGGCACATTCATCGAGACAGACGTAGGAACCGACGCCGACTATACGAACGAAATGGGCCTTGTTTCAAACCAGCCGGACTCGAATATCTGGCCGGGCGAGCCTGCACCCTGATGCAGCATGCCCAGGTTGGCAGCGGCGCGGCCAAAGGATGATTCATCCAGTCATCTAGATAACCTGTTGACAGTTCTGTGATGCCGAGTGTACAAGAGGGACCCGGTAGGGAGGCCAGGCGTCATGGGCACTTCGATCATCAGACAAACACGGCTGTGGAGAATTTTCTATATAACAGCGTTCCTTCTCGTCTCGATAAGCGCCGTCTTTGCGCAGGCCGGCCGCGGGGGAATCAACGGCATCGTCACCGATTCGTCAGGCGCAGTCGTTCCAGCCGCGCAGGTGGAAGCGAAGGATATTGCCAGCGGGGCGGTATTCCGCACGGTAACCACCGGAGCGGGCCTCTACTCGTTGGTCTCGCTTCCGCCCGCCAGCTACGACGTGACGGTCCAAACCAGCGGTTTCGAGACCTCCGTGCACAACAATGTACTGGTGACAGTCGATCAGGCGACAGTGGTGAATGTTACTTTAAAGGTCGGAAAGGCCAGCGAGATAGTGACGGTGACGGGAACGGCATCGCTGCTGGATACGACGAATTCCACGGTCGGGCAGCTCATCACGGCCGAGACCATGGATCGCGTACCGTTGCTGACTCGCGACGAATACGAGCTGGTGCAATTGAGCGCTGGCGTGGGAGCGACGAACGGAACCCCGAACGCGGCGGATACCACGGGCATCTTTAACGATCGTCCGGGCGCCGATGTTTCGGCGTATACGATCAATGGCGGGAACCAGGGTAGCACGTATTACTCGGTCGACGGCAGCTCGTTCCAGGTCGGGGAGAACAACCTGGGTGCGCTCATTCCCGCCTGGCAGGTTCCGGAGGACGCCATCCAGGAAATGCGTGTGGAGACCCAGAACGTTCCGGCGACGTATCAAAGTGGTGAATCCGGAGTGATCAGCCTGGTAACCAAATCGGGCGGCAACGCATTTCACGGCGATGCTTTCGGGTATTTCCGTCCCAACACGCTGGCCGCCAACGACTATTTTCAGAAACAGTATGATTCGAGCGCGGGCGAAGCTAATCAGCCACTCGGTTTCCACCGTTATCAGGAGGGAGGATCGATCGGCGGTCCCATCCGGCGCGACAAGCTGTTCTTCTTCGGCGATTACGAAGCCACGCAGCAGGAACTTGCTCAGACGGGGTATTTTACGGTGCCGACCATGGCCGAGCGCGGGGGCGATTTCTCCGCAGATCTTCCCAACGGCCTCACCATTTACGATCCTCTCGCTCCCGACACCGCATCCTGCCCTCCGACCAACCCAGGGCCAATGTGCCGCCAGCCGTTTTCAGGCAATATGATTCCCCCGGGGGACCAGAACCCGATCGCCCTGCTCTATGCGGCGGAGTTTCCTCAACCCAATCAACCGGAGCTGGGCGAATATCACCTGAATAATTACCTGGGCTCAGGGTTGCAGCCGAACAACGCGCAGAAGTTCGACATCCGGATGGACTTGAACCAGAGCGCAAAGCAGCATATCTTCGGACGGTTTTCGTTCGACCGCAACAAGTTTGGGGATGCGGACCTGTATGGCGCCAGCAACATTTACAACCCCAACTATTATCAGAACATCACCAACGGCCGGAACGTTCTGCTGGCCGACGACTGGACGCTCAGCTCCAAGACGCTGCTGCAGTTGCGCGGCTCCTACACCCGCCATTACGAGGACCAGACCGGCGATCCGCGGCAAATCGGGTTCGATATTACATCGCTGGGGTTTCCTTCGTCGCTGGTGCCGCAGCAGGTTTACAAGGACATTCCGCTAATCGACTTCGAAGACTTTACCACTAACCTGGGCTCGAACTGGTACACGACGTTCCTGATGGCGAGCATGGTGAGCGACGCCAGTGCGACCCTCACGACCACGAAGGGCCGGCACACGCTGAGCGCGGGTTTTGAGTTCCAGAAGCAGTTAATGAACGAGGGCCAGCCGATCGCGCCGAGCGGGGTGTACGAGATCGACAACACGCCCACGAGCTCGACTACGTTTGCCGACGACGGCAGCGATTTCGCATCGTTTTTGCTGGGCATGGGGTCCTGTCCTGGATGTGAATACGATAATTTCACCAAGGACATCTTCGGCGCCGAGGCGGACCCTTACTATGCCGCATTTCTCCAGGACGACTACCGCATCGCGCACAACCTCACGGTGAACCTGGGCCTGCGTTGGGATATTTTTGGGGGGCGCACGGAGCGCCACAACCGGCTGGAGTATTTCGATCCCACCGTATCGTACTCGGTGGGCGGTATACCTCTGGTGGGCGGCGAGGAGTTTCCGGGCGTTGACGGGCACGCACGCAGCCCGTTTACCACCAACATGAATAATCTTGGTCCGCGTCTCGGATTCGCGTGGCAGCCAGTCAATGCGGTGGCGGTGCGCGGCGGTTTCGGCATGGCCTACGGCCCGAGTACGCAGATGGTGGCGAACAGTGCCCTGAACGACGACGGCTACTTCGCCGCAACCTCGTGGAACGCCACCTGTTACAACGCAGACGGCAACACCGTGTACAACGGAACGTCAGCCTGCGCGGGAGCCGCGGCGGGGAGCCCGGCGCCGAGCGCCACGGGCATTTATTCGCTCAGCGATCCCTTCCCCACTGGCGTGGTGCAGCCCACCGGCAGTTCGCTGGGCCCGGCCACGAACATCGGGGTGGGGCTGGATACCGAGCTGCATTCCCAGCCGACGCCGACAACGTACAACTACAATTTCGGGATCGAGTATCAGCTTCCTGGAGGCTACATCTTTTCGGCGGCCTACGTGGGCAGCCACGGCGAATTTCTGCCGCTGGCATTCGGCGCCGATCTGGACCAACTCGATCTGGCGACCATCCAGAAGTACGGTGCTTCGCTGTGTCCCGCGGGTCCCACGGGTGCCCCAGGCTGCGTGATGGTGCCCAACACCTGGGAGGCGCTGCTGCCGCCGACCAACGAATGGTACGGTTCTGCTACGGTTCCGTATTATTACTCGGTCGAGCCTTACCCGCAGTTCATCTGCGGTGGGATGAACTGCGGCGTGGGGGTTTATGCCTATCCCGCCGGCCACTCCAATTACAACTCCATGCAATTGAAGGTTCAAAAGCGGCTCACGCATCATTTCACAACCCTGGGAGCTTTTACCTGGGGAAAACTGTTGAGCAACGATTTCGCGCCGCCTCTGGGCTTTATCGGCTCCCACGGCGCCGAAGCTCCGCAGGATTGGCGGAACATGAACCTGGACTATTCGATCAGCCCGCAGGACCTCAGCTACGCGTTCTCCTGGGAGGCCTCCTGGGATTTGCCAGTCGGCGAAGGCCGCGCGCTGAACCTGAATGGCTGGTCCAACAAGGTGCTGGGAGACTGGACGCTGAACAATATTCTGTTTTTGAACAGCGGGGTTCCTGTGAACACCCCCTCCGGCACGGGCGATATCTACTTCAACCAGCGCGTGGATCTTGCGTGCAATCCGGGCAAAGGCGCGCCGCACACCGTGGCGCAGTGGTTCAACTACGCCTGTTTCTCCGAACCGGCCAACCCGCTCCTGCCCGGCACGGCGCCGGCCTTCCTTTCCAGCGTGCGGACGGACGGCGGCAGGGACTGGGACTTGTCGCTGTTCAAGAACATCCACATCGCCGAGAACAAGGTCCTCCAGTTCCAGGTATCTTCCTACAACCTGACCAACACCGTTCAGTTTGGGTATCCCAGCGTTTTCTGGGCCTACAGCTGCAATCCGAGCACCACCAGCTGCCCCTCCAACTCCAACCCCTCATCGGGACAGATGGGAGGCTTCGGGCAGATTACCGGCGATCTCAATACGCCACGGCAATTCCAGTTTGCTTCGCGATTCACCTTTTGAAGAAGGGCGAACATGTTCCATGCGGCACGGCGCGGTGGGCTGAAAATGGCGGGTATGAGTGCGGCTGCCCATTCAGGCGAAGCGGAGTTCCTCCATGCCGGCCGGCTGTCCGGTTGGGAATGCGACAATCTGTAATAGACACACGAAGCCGGGACGTTTGACAACTCAGCACATGTGGATGTGCTGGACAACCAAAGAAGGCAACCAAGAGATGCCCCACCTGCAACAACTAAATCGCAGCAGCGTTGTTCCGCTTTACTATCAGATTCAGCAGCGGCTGCTTCGCCGTATCCAGTCCGGCGAATTCGAACCGGGGCAGCCATTGCCTCCCGTGCAGGAGATCGCGGCAAAACTAGGCGTGAGCCACATGACGGCGCGGCAGGCCATCAAGTCGCTCTGCGATCTTGGTGTGGTCTATAGCAAGCAGGGCAGAGGCACGTTTATCTCCGGAATCAAGATCGAGAAGGATTTCCGGCAGGTCTTGTCCTTTACCGAAGAGATGAAATCGCGCGGGGCCAGGCCCAGCTCGCGCATTCTATCGTTTGAGGTTCGACGAGCCGGCACCGACGCGATCAAGGCGCTCCGGCTACAAGCGAACGAGCAGGTAGTGGAATTGCGGCGCGTGCGCAATGTAAATGCGGTGCCGATGGGGATGGAGTGGAGCACGATTCCCCTGCGTCTCTGCCCGGATCTGCTCGGTACATTCGATCCGCGTACCTCTCTTTACAAGGCGCTGGCGGAGCGCTATGGGATCGAGATGGCCGTTGCCGACGAGATCGCGGAGGTCGGCCAGGCGAATTCCAAGGAAGCGGAGTTGCTGAGAATCCAGAAAAAGAGCCCTGTGTTTCTATTCACCAGAACTTCTTACATTTCGAGCGGGCAGCCCGTCGAATATGTGAAGGCGACTTATCGGGGCGATAAATACAAAATCGTGAACCGGCTGACGCGTGTCGACCGCTCATTACTGAGCCTCGCCGCTGCACGGTAGGTGACCCCACCGATATTCGGATACGAAGAGGAAATGTCGCGTGGCCGAGCCGGTGCACTTGGCGTACATCGCTGAAGTTATCCGCGGTTAGGAGACGCAGCAGGATCCACACCTTAAACCGGCAAAAAACTACTCGACAGCCACTGCAGCAGCAGCCGTGGCGCCTGCAGCTTCGTTCTCTCCGGCCATACTGTTCTGGAGTTCTGAGATCCGGGAGTGATCCGGCATCAAAGTGGCCGGTAATGGTCGGGATAAAACTGTAAACAAAAGGTTACACCTGTTTGCGCCGCCGTGAATGCAACTTGTTGACTAATAAGCTTGTTGCAGCGTGGCCATTCGCTTGCTTCAAGAAGTTTCATCGGCTTATTGCGGAGCAAGGCTACCTTCCGGCAGCAGCCGACGTGCGGAAAGAAAGTTCCGGCTAAGTTTCAGGGGGGGCGATGGCGGGCCAGTCCAAAAGGATCGGGATAGCCGGTGGCGATCAACCGGCGCGAGCGAGCCGGCCTATCCTGAACCTCGTTTTGCTTGTCCTGGCAGGTCTGGCGTTGGGCGTCGTTTTTCTAGTATTGGCACCGCGCCTGACGCTTGACCCTCGCTTCGATCAGCTGCTGATCTTCGCTGCCGGAGCTGCCGCCGCAGCCCTGGTTCTTCGCCTGATCGTGCACCGCGAGCGCCGCGTGGCCCTGCAACTGGTGGTGAGTGAGATTGTGGGCGAAAGCTCGTCCCCCGAAATCGCGGCGATGCGTATTCTCGAGGCCCTCTGCGTCTCCCAGGGGTGGGACGCGGCCCTCAAATGGGAGGTCAACGAGGAGGAGAACCGGCTGGAATTTTGTTCCGGCTGGGGGGCTCCGGGGAGGCGCGCGGAGATCATCATCCAGGAAAGCATGGGGCTCACGCTCACCGGCGCAATCGATCTGCCGGGGATGGTCTGGCAGGATGGCCGTGCGATATGGATTACCGATCTCACCTGCCTGCCCCTCAGCCCGCGCGCGCAGGCCGTCCGGCGCCACGGCATGGTCTCCGGATGTGCGATTCCCGTGCGCGTAGGTAACAAGGTATTGGCCGTTCTCGAGTTCTATTGCCATTTCTGCCTTCGCGAAAATCGCGAGGCCATGGCAGCCGTCGAGACGGTGGCCTCCTCGCTGGGACAGATGTTAGCCCGCTCCCACGAACGGGGCCGGTCAGAGAAACTGTACCGTCAGCAGGAAATCCTGCTCGACACCATTGCCGACGGCATCTGCGGCCTGGATAGCCACGGCCTGATCAGCTTCGCCAACCCGGCCGCCGCCCGCCTCCTTGGCGCATCGGCCTCCTCGCTAATCGGCAAGCCGGTGCATGAGCTGCTGCACGGGTCAGCGCCCGCCAGCGCGCAGTGCGGAGAGGACTGCGCCTTGCTGCACGCCATCGGACGGCCGACGGCCACGTCCGGAGAGGACGCCATCTTCAGCAGCGACGGGAGTTCCTTCCCGGTCGAGTATGCCTTGACCCCTATCCTCGATCAAGAGCGCTTTTCCGCGTCCGTACTCAGCTTTCGCGACATCAGCCATCGCAATGCCCTCGACCGCCTCAAGAACGAGTTCATCTCCACGGTCAGCCACGAATTGCGTACCCCGCTCACCTCCATCCGCGGGGCCCTGGGCCTGCTCTCTCTGGAAATTCAGAGCCGGGTGAACGAGAAGACGGCCAACCTGCTCCGTATAGCCCTAACCAACTCCGACCGCCTCATGTCGTTGATCAACGATATTCTCGATCTGGAACGCCTCCAGAAGGGCGTGGAACCCCTCGCCTTCCAACCTGTCCAGTTGGGCCAGATCGTTCGCCAGGCCATCGACGGCATGCAGCTGATGGCGGATGCGGCCGGCGTGCAGTTTATCCACGACACCACCGAAGTGGAGATATCGGCCAACCCGGAGCGCCTGCTCCAGGTACTCACCAATCTGCTCTCCAACGCCGTCAAGTTCTCTCCGCCCAACTCCACAGTCTTTATCATGCTGTGCCCCGATTCGAACGGCGTCACCCTCTCTGTCACCGACCATGGCCGCGGCATTCCCCCTGACAAACTGGAATCCATCTTCGACCGCTTTCAGCAGGTAGATGCCTCGGACTCCCGTCAGAAAGGGGGAACCGGCCTGGGCCTGGCCATCTGTCGCACCATCGTCCAGGAACACGGCGGCCGCATCTGGGCCGAGTGTAATCCCCTCCGCGGCTCAACCTTCCGCGTCTTTCTACCCTACAATCCGGTCCGGCTCGAGACGCCGCACCACGCTTTGAAAAAGGAAGCTGGCCGCGAAGCTATCCTGGTGGCCGATGCCGGCCCCGAATCGCGGCCGCGACCGAAACAAAAATCGAATCTGGTAAACTGAGCCGCCTTGAAATCGAGGGCCAGGCAACGGATTGTCTGCGGAGGTCGCCTATGGGGAGATTTACTATTTGTGCAACAATTCCCTGAACCGGACCACAAGGAGTAACTTCACATTGGGCGGTTGCTCAACCAGATCACCTCTATGAGAATTTGCCTTGTCCGGTTGGCTACGAGGATCTCAAACGAGTGTGTTGCATTGCCAGTTAAATTGCCCCGGGGACCGGCCAGTTTGCGCCCGCGCTAGAACGCACAAGGCCAGAAGCAAAACACCTAAAAGACAGTACTTCATCTTCATGAGCAGCGGAGGTGTCAAGCCAGCAGAATGCCTCATCCGATTTCAGGTTTATGCATAGATTCGATCCATCACAGCCGTTCTCTTGCCGGATTATTCCGCTTTTCCTAAGCCACTTCGCAGCGCCGCGCGGTCAGCGCAGTTTCAAATCGAACACCTGGATGGAGTATGCCGGAGCGTCGTAGTGCAGCGTGTCCTCAGTCACACGGAGCGCCTTCTCGACGGGAACGATGTTCACCGGACGATCAATGGTATTCGTGGCCTGCGTATCCTGCGCGCTTAACAGCACAAGCCGGCCTTCCGGCTCGAGCGCTCCGCCAATCAGCTTGATATCTATCTTGCGCGGGTCTGAGGTAGCGTTTACCAGCTTGATGTAAAGCCGCTTTTTCACGCTATCTTCGGTCACGGAATAGAAGAGCCTGGTTCCCGCTCCCTCAATCGTAGCTGCCGGACGTTGGTCGCCTAGATAAGAAGCGAACATCACCTGAGCGTAATAGCTGGGCGAGCCATAGCTCCGGAGCGCATCGTAGCCGATCAGATCGGGCGCCCATTGCATGGCCCCGGGGTTTACGTTGGTCAGCAGCGGCGCATACGAGGCCATCACGACGATATCGCTGTTGCGCTCCAATCCTGTCATCCACGCGGCGTCGCCCAGCGCCGCCCCAAAGTTCGGCGTCGGTGTGCCCTCGCGCGTCGCCCATTCGCCCACAAAGATTTTCGGGCCATTCCGGTCGGTTTTGTCGTAATGCGTCGCGTCGTTGAAGAACTCCGATGCCCGCAGATAGTAGTGCTCATCGAGCACATCGGGCCGAATTCCACTTACCGGCGCAGTGGCAATCAATTGAAGGTCAGGGTACTTGGCCTTGATCGCCTTGTAGAACTGGGCATAGCGCGCATCGTAGCTGCCCGACTTGTCGAACCAGTCCTCATTTCCGATCTCAACATACGTGATGTGAAACGGCTGCGGATGCCCATCAGCGGCGCGCTGCGTTCCCCACTTCGTCTCAGGGCTGCCGGTTGCGTACTCGATCTCTTCGAGAGCACTTTGAACATAAGGTTCCAGGTCCGGCCCAGGGTTTACGTGCTCGTGCTGCAGCGAGTATCCGGCATACACCGCAAGCACCGGCTGCATGTGCAGGTCCTCGCACCACTCCAGAAACTCGAGCAGCCCGAATCCGTCCGTCGACCAGTATTCCCAGGGGCTGGGATGGCCGGGCCTCGTTACCAGCGGGCCGATGGTCTTCTTCCAGTCGTACCAGTCGGCAATGTGGTCGCCCTCAAGATAATTGCCGCCGGGAAAACGCAGGAACGCGGGATGCATGGCTGCGAGCTTCTCCATCAGGTCAATTCGCGTGCCATTGGGACGGTTGTGGTAAGTGGGCGGAAACAGCGTCACGAGGTTCAGCCACATCGTCCCTGAATGAGTGACCGTGATCACGAGGTGATTGGCCGCGGAGGTTTCGATTGCGCCGGTCTTGAGCGTGAAGTGGTGCTCTCCCCATTCTGTGCCGATATCGCCGACCACCGCGCGGGCGAGCACTTTCCCGCTCTGGTTCGCAACCAGGTTGACCGTCACCGGACCGACGGCTGCAGAATCGTCTTTGGCGTAAAAGGAGCCGCGGTAAACGGTGTTGGGATGAAGCGCCATACCCCAGTACCCCGTATTCAACACCCCGGCAGGGCTCGAGGCGCTGGCGCTGGTGGCATCGATGCGCATGCTCGAGGCGAACTGGCGGCTTGGTCCGGTGGTGCTGTCAAGGCTGATCTTCGCCTGCGATTGCCCGTCTTCAACCAAATACCAGCCGGGAAACCCCGACCAATCCGCGCGGAAGGTGTTATTTTCCACCATTTCCGCATACAACCCGCCCTCATACGAGTGGTTGATCTCCTCTGTCATCAAGCCGTACAGCGTGGGACTGACCCGCGCGACCGGTTGATCCGCATGAACGGTAAGGATGGCCGGCGCGGTCTGTGCATGTGCCGCCGCGGCCAATAGGCAGGCTGAGAAAACGATCGGAACAACCGGCTTCTGCTTCTCCATTAGAGTCCTCTCTCAGCCGGTTCCTGCTGGGCAAACGCCAAACGAAAGAGGCTGACCGGCAAGCGGTCAGCCCCAAACTTGCGGAGGGTTTTGGATTTTTTCACCAGGCCTCCCGCTTGGCGGCAGGCCGAACGAATCCGGTGCAGCGCGACATTCTTACTGCTGCGGTTGCGCCGGGCTGGGCTTATGGTGTGCGTGGTGCCGCTCGGGCAGCGGCTTACGGGTCTGCGGCTTCACCGTCGACTCGTCCACCGGTGTAGTGCCCTGGATGTCAGAGGAGAAGCTTGCTCCCGCCGGCACCAGGTAGTCCTGCGCCGATTGCTCATCCGCGGTTCCCGTGTCCACGCTTATGCGCGAAGGATCGATGCCCTGCTCGGTCACCAGGTAATCCTTGGCGTTGACGGCACGCTGGGCGGCAAAGTTCTCCACCTTCACGTGTTTGTTATGTTCGGCGCGTTTCTGCTCCCTGGCCTCGATCGCCTTTTCCTTGTCGTCTGAGTTGCCCACGATGACGGCCTTGGCGTCAGCCTGCTGTTTGAGGTCCAGAGCGACCTGATCGAGGCAGGCCTTGGCCTCGTTGTCTACGCGGGTGGGCCGGCGCTTGTCGGTCGAGAAGGCGAGCGAGCAGAGGGCCTGGGTATGCGGTTGCGGCGGCGGCGGCGGCGCCACGATAGTCAGGGTGGTCTGTGCGCTGGCCGAGTGGCCCTTGTCGTCGGAGACGTTACACGTTATGCCCACCGCACCGGTTGGAGCACCAGCCGAAGAGAACTCGGCCGTGGTGCCGCTGCCCGTAACCGTGCCGGCCGTGGCCGTGTAGCTGTAGGTCAGCGGACGGTTCTGCGGGCTCACCGCCTGCGAAGTAATGGTCGATGTCCCGCCGGGCTGAATGGTGGTGGGGTTGGCCGAGCAACTGATAGTCGGCGGCTCGAATTCCTTGACCGTGAAGCTGGCCGAGCAGGTCGCCGACTCCCACGGCTTCAGGCCTTCCTTGCCCTTCTTGCCCTCCTTGACCGCGCCCTGCACGGAGTAGCTGCCGGGGGCCAGGTCGGAGGTGTTGACCGTGGCGGTAGTGCTGTTGCCGGTCACGCCGTTGCCGGTCCAGCTATAGATCACGTTGTCCTTGGGGTTCAGGTTGCCGGCAGCCGCAGTCACCGTGATCGGCTCTCCCGGGAAGACCGCCGTGGGGCTGGCGGTGCAGGCCAGCGTCACCGACGGAGGCGGAGCGAGCGCGCCGATATGAACCACGATGCCCGCGCTCAACCTGGCGGCGTCGATGTTGGCGCGCCCGCCAGGGGGGCTAACGCTGGTGCCGAAATCGGCGTGCATGTATTCGTAGTCGGCCTGGAAGATGCGGATCGCGAGGTGGTGATTCAGCCACGGGGTCTCATAATCCATGCCGCCCCCCACGGTCAGGCCGGGCCCCCACTTATAGGGGTTGTAGTCCGGCCCATTAATTTGTTCCGCGTCCACCAGCGCATGGAGGAAGGGCGTGATGCTGCCGGTCGGGAAGCGAGCAATCAGGCCGCCACCGATGGTCACGAAGCCATCGTCGTTTCCATGGGACCCGATATTGCTGCCTTTCACCTGCACGCCCCACTCATGCTCCGAGGCCTCAACCTGGACGCCCACGTTCTGGTTGAAATACCGGGCAGCGCTCAGGATTGCGCCCACATTTACCGCGTCGTAGGAATATGGCGTGGCGGTGCCGTTGGATTGTGGAACGTCCACCGTACCGTGCGGCGCCAAGTAGCTATAGCCTGCAAAAATATCCCACTTCGATGCGTACTGGTTTGAAGCTCCTGAAGCGGCGGGAGCAGCCTGAGCCAAAGCCGCGATGGGAACGAACGCCACTAGAGACAAAGTAAGAATCCGGCCGACAGTCCTCAATACATGAACATGCATGCGTAAAACCTCCGCATTGTTATCTGGTGTGGGTGCCAAAAGAAGCTCCAAAGTTACGGCGCGCGAGCCTGCTTCCGGCTTGGAAAATGACGGTCGCCCGCAGCCCGCGAGCGTCTATGTGCTACAGAACATGAGCCTAACACAGTTGCCAAGCTCGCAGGGCACATTTTTTCCAGGAGTAGCGCCGTTTCACAAGGAAAGTACGTTAGAACCACGGTGACTGTTACGATAGTGATCAAAAGTAATCAAATTCCGGAAGGCTCCTGGCTGCCCATCTGCCGCCGCGCAGAGAGGCTTCGCGACCATGTACCTTCCCGATCGTGCGCCGGACGATCTGGATCCAATGCAATCCAAAAAGGCGAAATAAAAGTGTCGAGGCTGCCGGTCGGTCAGATGATCACGCTCCTCGGTGAATCTCGGGGCTGGAGCAGGATAACGAGGAGGATAGTCGCCAAGGCTTGGCCGATCTTGGCAAGGTCTGGCGAGGAAAGTACGGGGCCCTTGACACGAACCGCAGCCGCCTCTGCTAGGCTCTGTTTATGTAAATGAAGTTCACGACCAAGAGAAACGCTCTTCTATGACTTATTGAGACGCATGCCGGGCCGAAATACCGGCTTCAAGGAATGCCTGGAATACTTGGGACGGAAAATACCGCCGATAAAGTGCACAAAGGAAGTCTGTTAAGATGTCTTTACAGATGTTTTACATCGGTGATACTTTTTCCTTGCCGTCCACCCTTTGCGTCGGTTATGGTTAATTTTAATCACTCATTGGTCTGCTGGATTTCCTCAAATTCTGCTGACGCTCGCCAATAGGGAGATTCAGGCCAGGGATAAAGAGTCGACGAAAAGCATCTTTGCTCAGCGCGGAGACGGAGCGTACAGTGTTTCCCAGTTGGTCCCCGAATGGGACTGACGGGGGCGAAGCCTGCGCGACCGTTCCTCAAAGAGTCATTCTCTCGACCGTCTCAGAAGGTCGCATCTCCGATCCGCAATCTCCGTTCCACGCGCAATCTCCGTTCGACATTCGGGTCTCTTGTGGCAGTTCTATTCCCACGCATACGCTCCATCAACGTCCGGCTGTCTGAAGACGAGTACTTGGCGCTCGTGCGGTTGTGTGCCGCCAGCAACGCGCGAAGCCTGTCAGAGTTTGTGCGCAAGGCCGTGCAGGGCCTCGTAACCGGCGCAAATCAAGAGAATGCATTGGCTCTGAGCGTGAACGAGTATTCCGCGCACGTCAGAGACCTGGAGCAAAAGTTAGAAATAATTGCTGCGGAACTCGCGATGCTCAAGGCCGGCACGCATCCGCACAGCATCGATGGGACCGATGGCAGCAACAAGACATCCGGCAGCACTGAGACGCCGGAGTGTCAGCCTTTGTTTGATGTGGATGGGGCGTCGAGTTCCGCAGCAGAGGGGCAACCGCCGCGCGACACAAGCTCATAATGGCGAGAAGATGCAAGGATTCACAAGCGCGCATGCTGCCTTGCCCGGATTGCGTCTTCCATTCAGCTCATCTGGAGACGAAAACACAAGGTCAGCTTCTGAGCCCGATGCCCCGGCACGAGCAATTGTCACGGTTCCGGCAGCTTCACCCAAACTCGTGCTTGAAGATGCGGGCAGACTCGACCTGACGGGCATTACGCCCAACTGGCCTGCCGGCGCGCACTGACCGTCGGCCCGATCGGAGAACGGTTTCGGACGCTGAGCTCGCTTTTGCGATCGTAACTTCCTGGATGCACCTATCCCCCGAAAGTGCCAGCAGAATTCATAGGATTGTTTCGGAATGCATATATAGTAAAGGCAATAGGCCATGAGAGACCTGCCTGCTTTGCGCCGGCTTTTTACCGGTGGTCTTCGGGTCTGCGTCAGGCAAGGAACCAAAGTCGGGCGCATGACGCAAGCCCCAGGCGCAACTGTTCGCAGGTTGGCGTGTTGGAGAGCTTAACGCCTTATTTCCTGGCCCCAAGCGAGGCCGAGGTCATTTTTCCCGGAAGCTAATCCTTCCGGGGCGATCTTTTGCAGGTTGGACTCGTACAAACAGGCGTAGGCCTGTACAAAGAACGAGAGGCCGGTCAAGCCAACCGGGATTGTCGATTGGGATATGGCGAGCCGGAATGTTTGAGCCTTTTGCCTTGCAATTTAATTTGCGGACCGAATGCTTCCCCGACACGATTTCCATCGGGTGAAGCGTCCTGCAAAATTAAGGAGAATGCAGATGCGTTCCAGGCGGTTGCTCCCTCACCTGCTGCTCGCGCTCACGCTGGGCGCGGCAGTTCCAGTATTTTCACAAGTGGTTCCGGCAGCGACCGGGGGCCAAGGCCTACCCATCTCCATCGGCGCCGGTATTTCCAGTTTCAACCCGGATTTCGATAATGGCCGCATGTTGGCCGGCGTACTTTGGATCGACTTCATTCCTCCCCTGCCCACACGTCTGCACGGGCTGGGATTGGAAGTTGAAGGCGACGACATTGCCTTCGATCCCAACAAGGCCCAGGCCCGGATCCGCGAGCAGGTAGCCTCAGGAGGCGCTACCTACGCGATTCGCTCCTTCCGCGGGGTACGGCCCTATGCCAAGTACCTGATGGGATTTGGAAACGTCGATTACCCGATTCGGACCGGTTCGTACCACCAGACGCGCACGGTCACCACCTGCGGAGGGGGCGCATCTTTTCGCGTGCTTCCCGGTGTCTCAGTCCGCGCCGAGTACGAGTACCAGTTCTGGCCTGATTTTTGGATTACCAGCGAGAAGAACCTCAAGGACGCTGGCTCTCTGAACCCCAACGGCATTACCGTCGGCGCCTCGTACCAGTTCAGTTCCCTGCACTTGCGTTTCTAGAGCAGAACTCGGGGTGCTGTATTCTCGTAGTCGCAGGATGGAACTAAGCGGCGGCGTAGCCGGCAACGATAGTATTGAGGACATCGGTGGCGGCTTCGATCCAGGGCTTGGTGAGTACGAGCATTCACGAGCATAGGAACTGTTTGAACTTGGACCAGAATCTTTCTCGATAGGATTCAGGTCCGGCGAGTAAGCCGGCAGATCATTCAACTGTGCGCCTCCGGTTCAATCTTCTCAGGTATCCCTGCAATCATGCGGCGACAGATTGTCCAACACTACCACGCCGTGCGGTTACTTGGGATATAATATCTGTTCTACATAGCCAGGAAAATATCGCCATCGGTGGCCGCTTCGATCGTCATCGCCGCGCCCCACAGCCGGTTCGAGGGTCAAGCTCGTCGAGGTGTTGCGTCTGCTGGCGGGTCGGCTGCATGAGCGGCAAATTGCATCCGGATGAGGCGTTCATCGATGCGACCTTCGCGAGCGCGAAAAAGGGTCCTCATTGGACGGGCCTGCGCATTGCTGTTTGATGTGCATCGTTCACGATTTGGGTAACTTCTGAGAATCGCTTCGCAAAGCTGCCAACTTCGCGTCTCCGCGGTTGTAAAACGGAGTTCTCAGGAGTTGCCAAAAGGCTCCTGTGATTATTTGGATTGAAGCCTATCGACACAACCACCCTGGGGTGGTCGTGAGTTACCGGGCGGTCATGAAGGTAACCCGCACAGGTGGTCCACTACTGGTCCAGTCTGGGTGTTTTTGTTTGCGTTAGTTAAGTGTTTGCACTGGGTCTACGATTTCCAGGAGAGAAGATATAAACTTGGCCGATCAGAACGATTTTTCCAATTTGCAAGCGACGGATTTTTCGGAAGAGAGACAGCGTTTTGTCGATTCTGAGGACCAGGTTTCTCTCAGAAAACTGGCCATCGTGCCCTTCAAACGAAAGCGCACAGTGGTCGTGTGTGCGTTGCTTGGCCTGGTGCTGGCGATCCTGGTGACCGTATTCATGAAGCCCAGGTATCGAGCTACCGCGACGATTGAGTTGAATGAAGAAAAGTCGAGCGGGGTGAGCGCCCTAGCGGATCTTGCCTCCATGGCAAGCGGGGGGTCGGATGAGCTGAAGGTCAAAGTCGAGACCGAGACGGCAATCATCGAAAACAATTCGATTGCGCTGGCGGTGATGAACAAGATGGGGATGCTTCGAGTCCGCGAAGGGAGCAAGGATTCTGGGCACGTGGTCAGCGTCGATGCTTTGCCGGCCAAGGCCCGGGAAGACCTGGTGGCGGGATTCGAGGGCAATCTAAAGGTTAAGGAGATTGGAAATTCCCGGCTGCTGGCAATCACCTTTACCAGCACCAACCCGGATCAGGCGGCCGCGGTGGCGAATGCGATCGTAGAGGAGTACAAACTCTTTTTGCTGAATTCCAATTTCAGCACCTCTCGGGACGTTTCGCGGTGGCTCGCCAATCAGATGGGCGATCTATCGGCCAAGGTCGCCAAGTCGCAGCAAGCGGTGGCGGATTACGAGCGTGAGCACAATCTTTCCGCTGCCATGCCAGCCCTTGCCGAACTTGGGGGCTCGTCCGGAGCCGCGGCGGCGGCGGAATCGCCACTGGGCGGGGGGCAATCCGGCGCCGGCGGGACCGGGGGCGGAATTCACATTCCCGAACTGGATCGGCTAGACGCACTGAATGCCGAGGTTACCCAGGCGGAGGCGCAGCGGATCTCTGCAGAGGCCATTTACCGTTTGACCGAAACCCAGAGCCCGGAAGTCATTTCATCGCTAGGATCGAGCGGGCTGCCTGGATTGGCCAACTCCACCGTGATCTCGCAGGGAAACGGCCTGGATATGCTGACCAACCTGCGCGGTCAAGAGGCCACGCTGAAAGTCGAGTATGCGGATTTGGCCACCAAGTACGGAATGAAGAATCCGCGCTTGGCCGAAATCGAGAATCAGATGAAGTCGCTGGATGATCAGATTCGCGATGAAATGGTCAAGATCCGGCAGCGGGCGAAGAACGATCTGGTTTTGGCACAGGCGAACGAGGACACGTTAACCAAGGCTTTCGACGCGCAAAAGCGTATCACGAGCAAGATGAACGACGACGTGATCCGCCTGGCTGTGTTGATGGAGCAGGCCGCTTCAAGCCGCGAGCTCTATGACGTTCTTTACGCCAAGCTGCAAGAGACGATCATCGATCAGGGCAGCAGCGCAGTCGACTTCAGCCTGGCGGATCCGGCTCGGCCGCCGGGCCGGCCGTGGGTGCCGAAGAAAACACTGTTTCCGATTATCGGCCTGTTCGGCGGCACGCTGCTGGGTATTGCGGTAGCGTTCCTGGTGGAGAGCCAGGACGATACCATCAGCGACAGCTTCCAAGCGGAAGAGATGCTGCACATTCCGGTGCTGGGAATCATTCCACGGCACAAGCCGCCCGGGAGAACCAAGAGCGAGGGTCCTCTGGCGGCGGAATCGAGTCCCTTCCTGGTTGACTCAAAAGGCGCGACTGCCGAAGCGCTGCGTAGCTTGCGTTCGGGCCTGCAGCTTTCGGGGGTTGGACGGCGGCTGAAGCTGCTGGCGGTGACCAGCTCTCTGGGCGGAGAGGGCAAGACTTACCTGGTTTATAATCTCGGTATTGCATTTGCTGCCACCGGCATGAAGGTGTTGATTATCGACGCCGATTTGCGCCGGGCGCGTCAGGATGCGCTCTTCCGGACGTCGCGCACGCCGGGACTTTCCAACCTGCTGGCCGGCATGAGCACTTTCGACGAAGTGATTCATCCGCACTCCGTGGCGCAGAATGTGTTCCTGATGCCGGCCGGAGAGACTACACCGCTGCCGTCGGAGCTGCTGGAGTCGGGCGAAATCGCCGGCATCCTCAAAACGGCTCGCGAGCGCTTTGATCTGGTGCTGGTTGACAACGCGCCGGTTTTGCCGGTCGCGGATGCGGTGCAAGTGGCTTCGCACTGCGACGGAACCATCGGCGTACTCCGTTCGGCACAAACCTCGCGGAAGGCACTGCGGCGATTTTTCCAGATTCTCAACCGGCACCGCATCCACATGCTGGGCATGGTGATTCAAGCAGTGGACATGTCGGCAAGCGAATACCGGAGCGCATATGGATACTATGTGGACAGATACTACGGTGAGAAGTAGGCAGAGCTTTGTCGTTGCTCTTCCGCTGGTGGCGGCTCTCGCGCTCAGTGGGTTTGTAACTGTTCCCGCGGCATGGGCGCAAATGACGAGCGTCAGCCAGGGCAACGCCGGCGCCAACGGCATTGCTCCCCCCAGCACCGCGTCGACGCCTTCGTCGAGCAAGGCGGCGACAGCAACGCTCGCCGCCGGAGCGGCTGGCCCGGTCGTGCTGCCGGCGGACTTCTCCCGCTTGCGCGTCGCTCCGGGCGATCTGCTCAGCGTGAATATTTACGACACTCCGGAGATGACCGACAGCTATCGAGTGGGCGCAGACGGATCGTTGAGCTTTCCGCTCATCGGCAAGGTCCGGGTGCAGGGGCTCACGACCGCGCAAACGGCGAGATTACTGGAGCAAAAGCTGCGCGATGGGCAGATTCTCAACCACCCGCAGGTGAATGTGATCGTACTGCAGTACGCGGGCCAGTTCGTCACTGTGATTGGAGAGGTGGCAGTGCCCGGCAAGGTAACGGTAATCGCCCCCACCAAGCTGAGCGAAGTGCTGGCGCAGTGCGGCGGGCTGACGGCGACGGCCGGGGATCACATCAAGATTCGCCACGGTGAAGACGCAGGCGGGCCGGAGACAGACGTCGTGTTCCGGCGCAGCGCCAGCAATCAGAAGGCCGGCAACATCCTGTTGCGCCCCGGCGATACAGTCATTGTCCCGCGCGCCGGAATCGTCTATGTGCTGGGCGCGGTATTGCGGCCCGGCGGCTATGTGATGCAGGAAGACGGCGAGCTCAACGTAGCCCAGGCGCTGGCCATGAGCGGGGGAACGGCGCTGCAGGCCAAAACCGGCGGGCTGCGCGTGATCCGCCGCGGTCCCAATGGAACGGTCGAGGTTTTCCAGCTCTCGTATGACGGCATTGTGAAGGGATCGCAGATACCACTTCAACTGAGGGCGGAAGACATTGTGTATGTGCCGGTAAGCAAATTCAAGGCCAGCATGCTGGATGCCACCGCGGTCATCTCCAGCGCGGCCAGCGCATCCATTTATGTAGCGGCCGATCGCTAGAGCGGTTTCGCAATTGGTTTAGCCGTTCTGGCAGCGGTGAAAGGTGACTTTTTCTTAAGGAAAAAGCCGCTTGAAGGCGTCGCCTTCCGGAAACAGTCATTGCGGAACCGCTGTAGCAGGATCGGAATCCTCGCTCTCCGCTATCAATTCTTCGGCGCCAGGTATGCTGTGCAACCAATCAAATCCGATCCGAGCCGGCAGGGGGATGCATGACGGTATGGGGCGCTCTTGCCGAGCGACTTAGAGGCGGCGTTCTCCACCGGTTTCTCGGCCGGGAGGTATGGGCGCTCACAGACCAGGCCATGGTCAGCGCCACCAATTTCCTGACCAACATCATGCTGGCCCGGTTCATGGGCCTGCGCGAGTTTGGGCTCTTCGCCCTGGCATGGATGTCGGTGCTGTTTGTCAACAGCCTGCAATATGCTCTGATCGTTGCGCCCATGATGAGCGTGGGCCCCAAGCAGGAGACGCGGGACAGGCCCTCGTACTTCGGTGCCGTCTTTTTCCAGGAATTGGTACTCGTCTCCTTCTGCTTTGGCCTGGTGTATGCCGCACTGAGTTTTTTCCCGGCGCTGTTCCGGCATCCGGAGCTGCATCGACTGGCCATGCCCCTGGCCGTTTCGGCCTTCGCCTACCAGGCGCAGGATTTTGTGCGGCGCTACTTTTTCGCAACCCGCCACAGCCGCTTTGCGCTGGCCGACGACGGGATCAGTTATCTGACACAATTGCCGATCCTCTGGTTCCTCCATAAGGCAGGAGAACTGAACAGTGTTACCGCCTTGTGGACCATGGCCGGAACGTCGCTGGTTGGCCTGGCAGCGAGCTGGCTATGGGTAGAGCCGCTGAAATTGGACTGGAAATGGATCAAGTCGGTTTCCATCCGGCATTGGAAGATTTCACGATGGCTCACCGGTTCGGCACTGATGGTCTGGACGTCGGGTAATCTTTTTGTCCTGGCCGCGCCTTTGTACTACGGAGTGGCTGCCGCCGGCGTTCTGAAGGCGTCGCAGAACCTTGTGGGTGTGATGCACGTCTGGTTCCTGGGGCTGGATAACATTGTCCCAGCCGAAACGGCGCGGCGCCTGCGCGAAGGAGGAGTTCACTCCATGCTGAGTTATACGCGCTCCATCCTGGCAAAATGGGGCGGATTAACCTGCCTTTTTGCCGCGGTCATGGCGGCAGCCCCCGGCTTCTGGTTGCATCTGGCCTATGGAGCGCAGATGGCGCAATACGGCTACATCCTGCGCCTCTATGCGCTGCTTTATATCTTCGTCTTCGTCGGCGGACCGCTGCGCGCCGCCCTCCAGGCGCTTGAATTCACGGCTCCCATCTTCTGGTCTTACCTGGCGATGACCGCCTTTGCCGTGATTTTTGCTATCCCCATGGCCAAATGGATGGGACTAAAGGGCACGATGCTGGGATTAATTGGGACACAATGCCTGTTCCAGGGAATTGTGAGCGTGTCCCTCGTAGTTCGCGCCAGGCGCGTGCGACTGACGAATGCAATGGCATGGTCAGAGGCCGCTGCGGAGTGAGCGGCGGCTTAGCGCTTCGGAGAGTCGTTAGTGCGAATCGTTCATATTGTGGTGGGTAGAGCCAATCCCGACAGCCTCAACGGTGTAAGCAAGGCCGTTCACTGGATGGCGACTTCCCAGCTCCGCCTGGGACAGGGCGTCGAAGTATGGGGAATTGTGCATTCAGAGGCCCCTCGCTCTCGCGATTACACTTTGCGGCAGTTTCCCATGACGCGGCTGCGCGTAACGCTTGGGCGGGAACTTAAGGCGGCAGTGAGCGGACTTCAGCCGGGAACATGGGTTCACTTCCACTCGGTTTTTGCTCCAGAATTCCCGGCCATCGCTCATCAGCTCAGCAAGCACGGCATTGCATACGGCATTACACCGCATGGAGGATATACTTCAGGGGATCTGAGGAAGAGCCGCTGGAAGAAGCGCGCCTATCTTGCAGTCCGCGAGGCACAGTACGTGCGAAATGCCGCCTGGATTCAGGCAATCGGCGAAAGCGAAGTTGAGGCGATAAGGAGAATTGCGCCGGCGGCCCGCGTAGTCCTCATACCCAATTGCCAGGAACCGATTCGCTTGCGTGTAAAGGCAGAGATCGCCAATTCCGCTCGCCCGGTGTTCGGCTACTGCGGGCGGCTCGCAGCACCTCAAAAGGGCCTTGATTATCTCATCGACGGTTTTGCAGCTTACAAATCGGCAGGCGGAACAGGCGATCTTTGGCTAATCGGGGATGGCGGGGATCGTGCCCAACTCGAACGGCAGGCGGTACAGAGAGGGGTATCCGGCCAAGTGTCGTTTTTCGGAGAGAAGCATGGCGAGGAAAAGCTCGGGCTGGTTGCCAGCGTGGACGCCTTCATCCACAGCTCCCGTTGGGACGGAATCCCGACTGCATGCCTGGAGGCTGCTGCTCTTCAGCGGCCGTTACTGGTCAGCCGAGAAACAAATCTTGCCGAGTACGTCGAGCGAAGCGGATCTGGCCTGGTTCTGGACGAAACCTCGGCAGCGGGTGTGGCCCGCGTCCTTGAGCATGCTCAGCAGCTTTATGAGGCCGGGAAGCTTCAACAGATGGGCGAGAAAGCCAGAGCACTCCTAGAAAAAGAATTCAGGTGGGAAGAGAATGCCAGAGGCTTCCTTAAAGCCGTTCGAGAGGCAATTCACACCGTTTAACGAGTTTCTTGCGGCTCTCTTTCAAGCACTCGAAAGAGAGGGGGTTCTTGCGTGCGTTTTACGAAACTATGAGGCGTTCCCTTTCGAAAATGTCGGAGGGGACATAGATCTCCTGGTTTCCCCATCTCAGTTAGCGTGCGCCGTTCGCGCCATTCGATCCGTTGATGGCGTGCGAACCGTCGGATTTACGGAGCCAACTTATGCTGGGAAATGCATGTTTCTTGAGGGGATATCTCAAACTCCACGGACCCGAGCAATCCAGATCGACCTTATATTCAGATTGGGATGGAAGGGATTGCCATACCTGGACGTGGATTCCGTATTGAAGTCAGCTATCCTGCGCCAGGCCGGCGGTTTGAACTTTTTTGTGCCGTCGCCTCTTCATGAATCCATCATTTCGCTTTTTAGCAGTCTGCTGGTTAGCGGGTATCTTAAGGAAAAGTATTGGCCTCAGGTACGGCAGACATTCACGAGCCGGGAAGCTGAAGTAATTTCGGAGCTGACGCCACAATTCGGACCAGAACCTGCTACGCAAATGGTGAAGGCAGTCGTGTCCGGTGACTACCAGCGGATTATGGACTCGCGGAAGCTTGTTTGCAGATCTCTGGCCATCCGCAGCCTGCTCCGCCGTCCATTGCGCTCGGCAGACTCAGTGGTTCGGCACTTTACCCGAGCGCTGATTTCTCGCTTCACACCGCGAAACCTCGAAACCGTTTGCATACTGGACCCCGATGGATCCTATAACGCAGAGATTATCGAGAGGCTGATGGCGATTCTGCCCTCGGTGGCGAAGACGGCGAAAGAATTTGATTTTCTGCCCAGCCATTATGGGGCTGCCGCATGCCGCCAGACCGCGATTATGGCTGCGTCGCAAAGGAGTGTCGCGACGGTCTCGTATATCTCACTCTGGAGAATTGCTCGATTCGTCGTTAGAGACTGGGTTTGCCAGTTCAGAGTGAAGCGGGATATTAAGTTGCGTGTTGCCGGTATCACTTACGACGATTTGCCGATTAAATCTGCGAATCCGAACCACACCGTCCCGATGTGGTTTGCTCAGTTAGTTGCGAAACTTGCTCCACCAGCCGATCTGTGGATTTATTTGAATCCCGGGGCAGACGCGCTGCAATCGAGAAACTCCGAATTAAGCGCTACTGAATCCGTCCAGCGGCTTGAGGTTTTTGGCCGTTTCGCGAATATGACGAGAAGAAAGCATGTGACCGTGGAAGCCGGCAAACCCCTCGCTGACGTCACCGAGGACGTGTATACGGCAATTATCGCCATGCTCGCCGAGCGCACCGAGAAGTTACTCGGGAAGGCGTTTCCAGCGTGAGCGTATGAAGGAAGCTGCGCATTGAAAATCGTCCTTCTTGGCCCTGACGGCGCCGGCAAGAGTTCAGTCATTGAGGGACTCATGACTCGTTTGAAGCGAGCGGGGCGCGCGGCAAAGGTACGTCATTTGAAAACGCGATTGCTTCCACGGCTTCGCGAAGATTCGGAATCCATTGTCGTGGACCCGCATGGAAAAGCTCCACGCTCGGCGTTGCTGTCACTCACGAAGATTTTTGTCTGGGTTATCGAAGAGTGGTATGCGCGCTGGTTCGTGGAAGAGAGAGATGCGTTGCTGATCTGCGACCGCTACTATCACGACCTATTGGTCGACCCGCTTCGCTATCGATTTGGCGCGCCTTTATGGACCGCGAGGCTGGTGGGCAGACTTATGCCGGAACCGAACCTTTGGATTCTCCTGGACGCTCTGCCAGAAGTGCTGCGCGCGCGCAAGCAGGAGGTGACGCCGGAGGAGACGTCGCGTCAGTGCCGTGCTTACAGAGAATTCGTGAGCGGACGCCGCCGGCACGAAATTATTGATGCTTCGCAGCCGCTGGAGAAAGTCATTGAGGATACGGAACAGGTCATTCTCGCAGCGCTAAAGGGCGCATAAGTCGATGACCGGCGCAGTCAATTGGTTCTACGAAGCCCGGCCGCGCGCGACGGCCACGCATCTGGCGCTGCGCTGGAAAGGGAGGGTGCGCTATATCGTCCCGCGCCATGCCGCCGGGCAGCGAGCGTGTTGGAAAGTGTTCCATCCCGGCTCCTTGGGCATCCCTTTACGGATCATGGCGCGGATGCCGGGGTTCTTCAGCTCCACAAGCTGCACGGAAGGCGCGCCCATCGCATGCATCCGTAAAGCCATCGGGAGAGACACCGGCCTTTCCTGCTGCAGTGCCGGAGCGGCCGGCGTTTGGTGCAAAGATACGCTTCTCATCCTGGACAGCAAAACGGATGAGCCGGCGTGCATTGTAAAGGTGGGCGAGGAAGATGCCGTGGGCCGCTTGCTGCAAAACGAGGCGGACTGGCTTACAAAACTGCGCGCAGAAACCACACTCGCCGACCACATCCCTCAACTTGTGGCTCATGGCCGCACCGGCGATCTTTGCTTCGTTGCGCAAACTCCGCTGAGTGGCTCTCGTGACTTCGCTCTGGGCGAGGCCCAGATCGCATTCCTGCGTAAGCTGCAGGCCTATTCGCTGCTGCGTGGGCGGTATCGGGATTCCAGGCTCTGCCGCACCCTTAACGCACGCGTCAAGGATTTATCCGGACGCCTTCCCGCTGAATGGTCACAACGGATCGAGAAAGCGATGCTGCATATCGAGTGTTCGCTGGGAGACTCGCCCGTGCTGCTGGTGGCGGCTCACAATGATTTCACTCCATGGAACGTTCGTATCCGGGAAGGACGCGCCTGCGTGTTCGACTGGGAGTTTGCCGACCATGAACAACTGCCGTTGTTCGATCCTCTGCACTATATTCTGGGGCCGATGGCTCTGCATGCCCGTCCTGCCGCGCAGATTCAGCGCAAGATGTATGACACCCTCGGGCAATGTCGCAAATGGCTTGGCGCTGAACGGTGCTACAAACCGGAGATCCAGGCCCTGGCCTATATGCTCAACTTATGCACGCTTTATCAATGGGCCGATCGTGGTACACGCAATTCGCATCCGACTCTGGTCAGCTACGCTAAGATCATTGATTATTTAAGTACGGATTCGCGCACGCAGAAAACGTGTGACATCTTGGCGAAGGTTCCGTAAAGGGCGGGTTCTCTGAGTGACGATCAGCGCGGCCCTTGAGTGCAACGCAGCTAAGCTGCTTCCAGGGCCCGACTCTAGTAACGCAGGGTGTAAATGGATCAATTGAGAACGGTCTTTGTATGCACAGGTTCCCGTGAGAATGGTACGAATTACCGGATTCTTGGCTTAGCCCGCAGCGCCAGGAAACTAGGTCTTGATGCGCATATTATTTTCCCAGGACTTCCGGAGAATCGCCGCTGGTTCCCAGAAAGCCATTATGACGGCATTCCGATTCACTTCACGGCTTGCGACCCACTTAAGGAGTTGCGCGACAAGTATGCGCTCTTGTGCTCATTACGCCCGCGATTTGTACATTGCACTGCCGTTATGATGCGCTGTTTCCCTCCGTGCTTCGCATACCGGACAACGCATCGGTGCGAGCTCATCGTGGATTTCGACGAGCATATGTCGCGGATAAAGATCTTCGGATTGCCGCGGCGGATGTGTTTTCTCTTATTTGAACGTCTTGCGACGAATTATGCAGATCGGCTGGTAGTTGCCAGCCGGTTTCTTGAGCAGTGGTTTGGCGGCCGGAAACGGAAACAGGTCCTGTATCTTCCTAATGCCGTCGATCTGGATATTTTTGAGGAGCAGCAATCCGGCTGGGAGGAGTTGAAGCGGCAATGGGGCGGACGCAAGGTTGTAACTTATTTCGGTACCCTGTCGTCTCACTATGATGCCGATATGGTATTGGAGGCCGCTCAAAGAATGCTGGAGCAACGGAACGATCTTGTGTTCGTGTTCGCCGGAGGCGGTGAAATGCTTGAGGCGTTTCGGGAACGGACGCGGCGAGCCGGATTGGAGAATCAAATCCAGTTTTGCGGCTTTGTCCCAGATGAATCCGTTCCCAAGTACCTTTGCGCCTCCGATGCTTTCGTTTTTCCGATTCGCGATAACTGGTGGAATCGCGCACGTTGCCCTCTGAAGGTGTATTCCTTCGTGGCGGCAATGGCTCCGATAGTAACAAACCCCGTCGGAGAGGTGCGCGAGGCATTAGGCGACCGGGCATGGTACTTCAAAGATGGAGATATAGACGATTTTATTCGCGTCCTGGAGGAATGCCTGATCTTAGGGCGGAACGGTCCTTGTCCAGATCAAGCCATGGTGGATCGGCACTCCTGGCGAGCGCGCGCGGAGGCTTACGTGCGCTTCTTGAGTGACGACAGTTCGGGAAGCGACCGGAGCGCCGGGGTCGCGAAGGGATGAAGGTTTTGCTTTCCGCCTATGCGTGCGAGCCGGGAAAGGGCTCGGAACCCGGGGTAGGCTGGCACTGGGCAACAGAGCTTGCAAAGCTCGGTCACGAGGTGGATGTAATTACGCGCGCCAACAATGAGCCCGCGATCAGCAAGGCAATGGAGGCCGCACCAATCGCCGGCCTGCGCTTCCACTATTACGATCTTCCCGCGTGGTCGATGGGATGGAAGCAGGGAAGAAAGAATTACCATCTGTACTATTCGCTTTGGCAGCGAGGCGCGTACCGGGCAGCAAGAAAGCTCACGCGCAATGCCAGGTTCGACGTGGTCCACCATGTGACATTCGCCATATACCGACAGCCTTCCTTTATGGGCCGGCTGGGGCTGCCCTTTGTCCTCGGCCCCGTAGGCGGCGGAGAAAGAATTCCGCCGTTGCTGCGCAGCAGCTTGCCGGCAAAGCGGAGACGCACCGAGTCTTTGCGGGAATTCGTGAATAGAGTTGCGTATTGGAATCCATCGGTGCGGGCCATGCTGCGCCAGTCATTCCTGATTTTCTACAGAACTGAAGAGACCTATCTAAGCCTTCCGCCATCCTATCGCGAGAAGGCGCGCCCTTACCTTGGCATCGGACTCGAGCCCCAGATCATCAGGCATGAACCTTCGGCGGTTTCGAACGGCGCCGGTTTTCTCTACGCAGGAAGCCTGATTTACTGGAAAGGCCTGCACCTGGCTTTGAAAGCATTCGCCCAGCTGAAGAACAAGAAGCCTGACGCTACGCTTACGGTGATGGGATCGGGCGAGGATGAACAGTGGCTTAAGGGTCTTGCCACCGGCCTTGGCGTTGCCGATTCGGTAAGCTGGCTGGGAAAGCTGCCCCAATCCGAGGTTTGGGCGCAGTATTCCCGCCATGCGGCATTCGTCTATCCAAGCATGCACGACTCCGGGGGCCTGGTGGTTTTTGAATCGCTGTCACAGGCGCTTCCCGTGATCTGTCTCGACACGGGCGGCCCTGCAACCATTCTTCCGGAAGGCTGCGGCATCAAAGTCCCCGTAAAGAATCGGACTGAGAAGCAGGTGGTAGACGATTTAGCCGCTTCCATGCTGCTGATCGCCGAAAATCCTGAAACGCGTGCGGAGATGGCGCGCCGGGCTCTTGAGGCAGCACGCGCTCATCTCTGGAAAGATGTGGTTGCTGACGGTTACCGTGCCGTCGCCGACGCATTGGGAGCGCTGCAGACGAAAACGGTCTGAGCCAGGGCAATCGCACTTGGAATGGTTGCGCCGGTAGTGTTGATTTCAGGTTCGTATGTGCCCCCCCCGGGGGGGTACATGGGATTCTGTAATTAAACTCTTTTTTCCCTGATGGATATAAGCGTTTTCGGGTGCGATTAACATGCCGATTTGTGCAAGAAAACTTAGCATTAGAAGTGGTTTCATAACCCATCTGTCATCGTTCCTCAGGGGCTATTTGATTCATGCATAAGAAATTTCTTGAAGCGGACCGAAAGACAACCGCAGATCCTTCGACTCCGTTGGCGCAAAAAGCCGCGCCAACTGCGCTCAGGATGACAGGTCCTGGCGGAATCGAGCCAGGGATGAACGCGGTCATTGCTTTTGCAGGAATCAATAAAGCCCCACGTTTTTTAAGGAACTTATTGGCACGGCTGAAGCCGTGCCCTTTCAAAACAGGGTTATGAAACAGCTTCTAGCTTTCCTGCGCTTTTTTGCGCCTGACGGACCCGAATTCTCGAGCGGCCACGAGTGCCTGGGAACGTTTCTTCGCAGTATAGCGGAAGGGCGAAATTAACCCGCAATGAGCGGCGAAAATATATTTCCCGCCGAATGAGCGCGATGCGGGCGATGTGGCCTTTGCAAGGCCTTGACAACGCAAGGCGAAGAGGGTCCTTCAACAGGATTGCCGGTTTTTGAAGCGCGATTGCCCCGCGGCGTGAGCGCTTTGCATTTCCGCCGGGAAGGACAAGCTGGCGACGTCCAAGGAAGGTGCTGTAACGATGAATGGAAAGAGGCATCAATGGCCAGAGGAGGCGGGGCGCATCCCCGCGCGTACCAGAAAACTCGGCGTGGTCCGGTTCTTTTTTCGCTATCCTATTTTTCTCCTGGTTTTTGGGCCGCCGCTTTTTCGCGTCGGTCTTAAGGGTGTTGATACAAGCCAAGCTCATTTTGGCCTATGGAATGTTTTGCAGGTTGCCTGGATTGGCGCGATTGCCTTGTGCGCATCCGTGCGCCTGCTCAAAAAAGGCACATTGGCTCTGACGAAGCGGTCGAGATCGGTTCTCGCGCTCATGATCGCGCTTGGGGTTCTGTTTGTCATCTCCGTACTCTATTCGCAGGGCAGAACTTTATCCGCGGAGTTCAGCCTCCTGTACTTTGCCGACCTGATATGTATTATTGAATTCGTCATAGATACTTACACGAACCCGCCTGACTGGCTGCAGTGTATCTTTCAGCTTCGACTGGTTGCAATCATACTTAACCTGCTGGTTCTGATCTGTATCGCCATCCAGCCGGCGTTGGTAATGAACGGAGATCCCTACAGTTCCGAGGTTCGTCTTATGGGCGGCTCCGTTTGCGCAGAAGCTGTTTTTCTTCCCATCATTATGCTGGTCTCGGCATATAGCTTTCTTTACGGGCTTGAATCGCGTGCTAAATCCGCCATTCTGTTTTTGCTTGGAATGGGAGGCCTTCTGGTTGCTCAGATCCGAGGCGCCGACCTAATCGTTCTTGGCTTGCTCTTTGTTATCGCAACATGGTGGGCGCGCAGCTCCAGGAACACTTCGCGTTTGTTTGCCGGCGGATTGGTCTTCGCCGTTCTGGCCTTCGGAGCGCTGGTTGCAACCGTAGGCGCCGGAGAGATCTGGACCCAATTCAACCGCGGACAGGATGTTTCCAATCTTTTCACCGCGAGCGGAAGAACAATTTATTGGCAGGATGTGATTGATTACTCCGTGAGCCATCCGTGGGGAATGGGTTACATCGCGGGGATTCGACATATGCAATTCGGGGTGCACAAAGCAAACCTGCATTCAGACCTAACTAATCCCGGCGGAACGGATGATGCGTATATGCAGACGCTGACCGATGCGGGCTGGCTGTCACTGGGATTATATCTGCTTATTCTTGGAGAATTGTTTTTGACCATCTGGATGCTCGCCAGCAGAAAGAGCGCTGTCGAATACAGGGACCCCAGAATGCGACATGCCATGCGCTGTCTTTTTCTGTTGTTTGCCTGTTGCCTCCTGGAGGCGATAGAAGGGTCTGGCTTTGCCGTTCCGCTGCAGCAGGAATTTTATCTTCAGAACGTACTTGTGGCAATGATTCTTGGCGCATCCACAACCGTGACCCTGGCAGCGAGAGCTAGACGTTACAAGAGCGCCGGAATTTCATCGAGGGAACCAGGGCGGGCGCCTTTCCCTCAGAGCGGTGTCTGATCAACGGCTTCCTCAAGCGTTTCCGGAATTGTCATTTAATTTTCGGAAGCATGCCGGCGACTTCGAGTCGCAGGCGCGGAATCTGCTGCTGCCTACCTGGTCGCTTGCAGGGGAAGGGCTGTTCTATCTGAACTGAAAGGAGCAAGCTGAGTATTTGATGAACACCACGCTCAAAGAGATTGGCAAATACGTTCTCAACGTCAGGCAAAGTTGCTACGTGGCGGTGGGGCGGGCCACGGGGCTGATCGATTTTCCGGTGCCGCCCAAGAGTTCCATGAGGAAGACCGGTTCGCGTTCGATCCGGCATTTCTATACGTCGGGCCTCGGCACTTACCTGCCCATCGCAACCATGGCTCTGCACCTGGGTGTGAAACTTCGCGAAAAGATCAACGTTCTCGACTTCGGGTGCGGTGTCGGACGCCAGTTGCTTCACTTCACCAGGAATTTTTCCGCTCCTACATATTTTGCCTGCGATGTCGATCATTCTTCTGTTGCATTCGTGGCCCGGAACTATCCGTCAGTAGTCGCCCGCACGAACAAATTCGACCCGCCGCTGCCCTTCGACGACGAATCCATGGACATGGTTTATTCCGTTTCGACGTTTTCACACATCAACCCGCAGGACCAAAAGGGCTGGCTGCGCGCTGTAAACAGGGTCACTCGGCCCGGCGGAATCTGCCTCCTAACTACAGAAGGTTGGCAGGCATTCGGCATGCGGCTTCGGAAAAAGCTCCCTCCGGAGTTCGGCGAAGAGCTAGAGGCTAACGGGATCATCTACAAGGAGTACGAGTACTACCAAGCGATGAAGAAGCATAAACCGCTTTCGCCGGTGCTGACGCCTCTGATTGGAATCGACAAAAGCTACGGGAGCACCGTGATGACTCCAGCGTTCATCCGGGAACACTGGAGTCAAGAGGGGTTCGAGGTCGTTTCGATTGTCGAGGGAATCGCCGCCGGCTGGCAGGATCTCGTCGTTCTTCGCAAGGGTTCTTGAATCGCCGCCTCATTTAGCACGAATTCCTGAAATTCATTCTGCTTGTTGGTCCTGCGGCTGCGGCCAAGGAAAGGTTATCTCTGTGTCGACATATGAAATGGCGGCCGAAAAACAGAGAGTGAATTCCGCGCCGGCCACCAAGCGGGCGCGAAGCCGGGTGGCGCGCCTGGCGGGCTGGATTGTTTTTGTTGTTACAGCCCTTGCGATTTTCATCCCCTTTTATCCCCGCATGCCGAAGCTGGGGCTGGATGCTTCCTGGGAGTACGGGATGAATGCGGCGGCGGCGAAACACATGAGCTTCGGCAGGCAGATGGTGTTCACCTATGGCCCGTATGCCGCCGCGATGACGCGGGTGTACGATCCGGCGGTTGACCGGCGAATGCTGGCGAGCAGCGCTTTTCTGGGGCTCTCTTTTGTTCTGGGGGCGATTTTTCTCGCGCGCAACAGCAAGAGCTACCTCCTGGCGCTGCTGCTTGCGCTGCTGGTGGTATTTGGCGGCACCGAACTCGCAGAGTTATCGCTTGCGCTGATGCTGATTGCATGCACGCTGAAGGCGACGGAAGGCAGGGCGCAGGCGTGGCTGGGATCTGCAACGTGGCTGCACTGGCTGGCCGCGCTGGTCATGTGGTCGACACTGGGATTGCTGCCGGTGGTGAAAGGGAGCTTGCTGCTTCCGTATGCGACAGCGGTGGCAATCCCGCCGCTGTTGCTGTTGCACAGGCGCCGGTTTGTTGCGGCGGTGTTTGCCGCGGTGGTCCCAGTTGCTTCCACCTGTGTTCTTTGGAAGGTTGCAGACCAGCGCTTGCGCGTGCTGCCGCACTATCTGCATTGCTCCCTCTGGCTTACGTCCGGCTACACCGAGGCCCTGTCCCGGCCGGCTCTGATTATGCCGCAGCTCGTCAGCGCGGGGCTGATCGCTTTGTTTCTTGCGGCGGTCGCGATCACGTGTTTTTCCACTCTGCGCGCGGCCGAGCTGTCTGTTTTTGGACGCGCCATGTGGATCCTGGCCTGCCTGTCATGCTCGCTGGTGATCTTCAAGCATGGAGTTGTGCATGGCGATGCGCTCGCCGGTATTTATCCTTCCCTTGCTGTTCTGGCGGTGATTGCGGCATTTCTGCATAAGGACAAATACCTGGCCGGGGCGCTGGCGGTTACGATTTTTCTGGCCTGCGTTTGTTCGATCATGAACGACGGGGAACTGATACGCGAGGTACACGAGCATTTCGGCAATGGAGTGACGTGGAGTGGAAGGGCGCGACCGGATGTGCTGGCGTTTTGTATCCGCAGAGCCGGCCCAGCATATGAGCGAACTCTTGTTCAGAGCGCCTGGAACACCTACAAGGGATTGGTCGCCGGGCTGCGATTGCGGCTGGGCAGAAGCGACTCGCTTGAGAAACGGTACGAGCAGGCGAAGGAGGAGATAAGGTCCTCGTATCCGTTTCCGGCGCTTCAGGGCAGCGTAGATATCTACACGTCGGAACAGTCGCTGCTTCTGGCCAACGACGTGGTATGGGATCCTCGCCCGGTGCTGCAGAGCTACTCCGCATACACGCCGGAACTGATGCGGATGAACGAGCGGCATCTGCGCGGGGCCGAGGCTCCGGACTGGATCCTCTTCGACGAGACCACCATTCTGGACCGATGGCCGTCGCTGGACGACGGCATGAGCTGGCCTGCGCTGCTCGATAATTACAGCCTGGTCTCCTTTGACGGGCGCTATGCTTTGCTGCGCAGGCGCGAGGCCATCAGGACGGCTTCAGACTACGAGCCGCTGATGGATAAGACCGCCAGGCTGGGAGAAGTGATCTCACTGCCCGCGCCGAACGGGGTGTTGTTTGCGGAGGCCGATCTTCAGCCGACCCTGGCAGGCAGGCTGCTGGATCTGTTTTTCAGGCCTCCTCAGTTGCGCATACAAGTTACGCTGGCGGACGGAGAGCAAAAGCGATACCGAATCGTTTCCAGGATGACGCAGACGGGGTTTGTGATATCGCCGCTGGTTGAGACAACGGAAGAGTTTGCGAAATGCATGCGGACGGCCTGCGGCGCCAATGCAGACAGGAAGGTTATGGCGATGTCGATAGCACCGGCCTATGGCGGTTCGCGGTTCTGGAAAGACTCGTATCGATTGGTGGTCCGGCGCCTGATTGAGCCACCATCGATTGCCGCCGCTCAGTAGCGCCGAGCGGGGGCCTTTCCAGCCCCTCAAAGGCTACCGACTTCATGCGCCGAACTGGACCGAAAATGCGGTGAGGTGATCCGAGACGCGGATGGCGTAAATCAAGGATGTTTCGCAGGATCGCAAGGAGCGGAAATGAGCAGGATTCGCAAGGTAGTGGTGGTGGGCGGATGCGGGCACGTTGGTCTGCCGTTCGGCATGGTGCTGGCCGATCGCGGGCTCGATGTGGTGCTGCTGGATGTGGACAAGGCCAAGGCGGATTCGATCAACGAGGGCCACATGCCGTTTCGCGAAGCAGGGGCCGAAGAACTGCTGCCCAAGCTGATCGGCAAGTCACTGCGGGCGACGCTCGATCCGGAGTGCCTGCGCAGCGCCGAAGTGGTGATCTCGGTAATCGGCACGCCGGTGGATGAGCACCTGAATCCTACGGTGGCGGCGCTTTACAAAAGCCTCGACGATCTGATCGCGTATGTTCCGGACGACGCGCTGCTGGTGCTGCGCAGCACGCTGTACCCGGGTGTGACGCGCCTGATCAAGGACCGCATCGAGGAACGCGGGCGCCAGATCCATGTAGCGTTTTGCCCGGAGCGCATTGCGGAAGGCAAGGCGATCGAAGAACTGACGACTCTGCCGCAGATTATTTCGGCCTTCGAGCCGGGGGCTCTTGCCAAGGCCCGCGAGGTCTTCAGCCTGATTGCGCCGTCGCTGATCGAACTCGACCCGCTGGAAGCGGAGCTTGCCAAGCTGTTTACCAACAGCTGGCGGTATCTGAACTTTGCGGCATCGAACCAATTCTACATGCTGGCAGAGAGCTACGGGCTGGACTTTTATCGAATTTACAACGCGGTGACTCAGGAGTATCCACGCATGCGCAGCTTTGCGCGCGCGGGCTTTGCCGCCGGACCGTGCCTGTTGAAGGACACGATGCAGCTTTCGGCTTTCTCGAGCAATAACTTCTTTCTCGGGCACGCAGCCATGCTGGTGAACGAAGGGCTGCCCAACTTTATTGTGACTCAACTGCGCAGCGAGACCCTGGCCAAGAGCACGGTGGCTATCCTGGGTATGGCATTCAAGGGAGATTCGGACGACACCCGCAGCAGCCTTTCCTACAAGCTGAAAAAACTGCTTCAGGTGGAGGCGCGGCAGGTTTTGTGCACCGATCCGTTCATTGAGGATCCGCGATTCGTGACTCTGGAGCAAGCGGTGGAGGGTGCGGACATTATCATTCTTGGCGCGCCACACTCGGCGTATCGCGAGCTGAAATTTCCGGCAGGCAAGAAGATTGTGGACATTTGGGGCTTCTGGTGGAAGGTCAACGCGCCAGCCCATGGCACGAAGGAGGGTAAGTGAAAGTTCTGGTTACCGGCGCGGCCGGTTTTATCTGTGGTTATCTGATTCAGGAGCTGCTCGACCAGGGCCATGAGGTTGTTGGCCTGGATAATTTCAGCAAGTACGGCAAGAGCCAGAAGTCGTATGACAGGCATCCCCATTATCAGTTCAGCGAAGGCGATGCGAAGGATGTGGAGCTGCTGAAAAAGCTGCTTGCCGACTGCGATCATTTTGTGGCGGCAGCGGCGATGATCGGCGGCATCTCCTACTTTCATGAGTTTGCTTACGATCTGATGGCGGAGAACGAGCGCATCACCGCGGCCGCCTTCGATGCCGCCCTTCATGCCCACAAGAACAACAGGCTCAAGAAAATCACGGTACTTTCGTCGAGCATGGTCTTCGAATCGACCAGCGAGTATCCGACTCCGGAAGGCGCCGAGCGCCGCTGCCCGCCGCCCATGTCGACTTACGGCTTTCAAAAGCTGGCTACCGAATACTTCACCAAGGGGGCGTGGGAGCAGTACAAACTCCCTTACACCATCGCGCGGCCGTTCAACTGCGTAGGCATCGGCGAGAAGCGCGCGCTGCGCGATGTAGATGTTTACAGCGGCAACGTGAAGCTGGCCATGTCGCACGTGGTTCCGGACCTGGTGCAGAAGGTGCTCAAAGGGCAGGATCCGCTGCACATTCTGGGCAAGGGAAATCAGGTGCGGCACTACACCTATGGCGGCGATCTGGCGCGCGGCATCAGAATGTGCGTCGAACATCCAAAGGCTCTTAACGAGGATTTCAATCTTTCCACGCCGGCGCGAAGCACGGTTCTGGAACTGGCCAAAGCGATCTGGGAGAAGGTGCACGGAGACGCCAGACCATTGAACGTAGTGAACGATCCGGCCTACGAATACGACGTTCAGGAGCGCTCTCCCGCAGTCGAAAAAGCGGAACGCCTACTGGGCTTCCGCGCCCAAACGTCACTGAGCGCTATCCTCGATGAAGTGATTCCGTGGATCAAAGAGCAGATCGAGGCCGGCCAGATCTGATTGTGCCGGTTCGCGCAGATGGGGCGCGACGACGCGCTTTTACATCGGCAAATTGGCAACCGGCGGAAATCGGAGAAACGGAGTTTGACTTTTGACGAACCAGATGCACGAAGCCGCGGCCAATGAGCTGACGATCGTGATCCCTGTCTATAACGAGGGCGCGGGGTTCGAGGCTCTATGGCGCGAGTTGACTACGCACCTGAACTTCCCTTTTCGCGCCATGGTGGTCTACGACTTTGACGAGGACAACACGGTACCTGCCGTCCAGTCGGTGATAGCGCGCGGCGAAGATCGGCTGAACCTGGTAAAGAACAATGTGCGGCGCGGCGTGGTGGGCGCCCTGCTGACGGGCTTCAACGCTGTGGAAAGCGGACCCCTGCTGGTGGTGATGGCCGATCTTTCCGACGATCTGGCACAGGTGGGCAAAATGCTGGAGTTATACCGGCAGGGAAACCAAATCGTGGTTGGCAGCCGGTACATGAAGGGCGGGCGGATCGTTGACGGGCCGGTGTTAAAACAGGGCCTGTCGCGCCTGGCCGGCGTGAGCTTGTGCTGGCTGCGGCGCATTCCCACGCACGATGCGACTAACGCTTTCAAGATTTACGACAGCGCCATGCTGAAGAAGTTTAAGCTTGAAAGCCAGCGCGGATTTGAACTGAACCTGGAAATTACCGTGAAGGGCTTCCTGGCCGGCTATAGAATTGTGGAGATTCCCTCGGTGTGGCGCGACCGGACCCAGGGAAAATCAAAATTCAAGCTGTGGGCCTGGCTGCCGCACTATTTGCGCTGGTATTTTTATGCTTTCAGGCCGCGAGCGCGGCGGTAAAATTCACTGTCACGCGCAGGACGACGCGGCGCCCAGGGCGTAGAGATTTCCAATCATGCCCGGTTCTATTCTCTTTGTGCACCAGGGATACGAGCTATATGGGTCGGATCGCACGCTAGTTCAGTCCGTGCAAGCGGTAAAGAGCCGCTGGCCTGAAGCGCGCATCACGGTGCTTCTTCCCAACCATGGCCCCCTGGAGTCTGCGCTGGCCGCCACGGTGAACGATGTGCGGGTGACGGACCTGGCCATCCTGCGCAAGAGCAATCTGAAGAAGTCCCGGCTTCGCGATGCCGCCGGCGTGGTCGGCAAGGTTCTTCGTGCCCGGCGCATGATGGGCAGCTACGACATCACCTATATCAACACCGTCATGGTGATGGACTACATCCTCGCCGCGTCCACTACGCGCCGCCCGCGCATCCTTCATGCGCATGAAATACCCACCGGCGCGGCGCGGGTTTTCTTTTCGGCGCTGGTCGCTCTGAGCCGCGGGTTCGTGATCTTTAATTCTTACGCCACGCGGCGCAGTTTTACGTTGCCGCCCTGGCAGCCATCCGCCGTGGTGTGGAATGGGGCGCCGGCTCTGCCTGTCCCGCCTGCGCGGCAGCAGGATGGCCAGCTCCATGTGCTGCTGATCGGGCGTTTCAACTCCTGGAAAGGGCAGAATGTCCTGTTGCGGGCGGTTCAACGGCTCCCATCCGAACTTCGCCTGCGGATGAGCGTGCGGCTTGTGGGCAGCGTCTTTGCCGATCAGCGCCACTTTGCCGAAGAACTGGCGCAATTCATCGCCGATGAGAAGCTGGAGGAGACGGTTCAAATTTGCCCTTTCTCGCAGAATCCCGTGGAGCACTACGCCTGGGCGGACATCGTGGCGATTCCTTCTATCCGGCCAGAGCCTTTCGGCCTCGTCGCCATTGAAGCCATGGCCGCGGCCCGTTGCGTGATTGCTGCCGGCCACGGTGGGGTGACGGAGATTGTGAAGGATGGCGTGACCGGTTCCCTTGTCACCCCCGGATCAGTGGATTCCCTGGCCGCGGCGCTCGCGCAGTACATCCGCAATCCGCAGAGAGCTGCAAGCGAGGGCCGAGCAGGCAGGGTACGCTTCGAGCAGGAGTTCGAGGAAAGCCGGTACAAACGGAAGATTGCTGAGGTGATCGGCAATCTGGCGGGAGCGCTTGGACACGGGGTTGAGTGAGTCCCCCGTTTTTGGACCCATCGTACAAGTTTGAACCAGCTAGTTGCCGCGCAAGGAACAAAGCTGGTGGAGGCGTGGCTCTACGATCCGATTGTTGCCGTGTGGTTTTGAGGGAGGATCATGCATTTAATGATTCTGGGGTGCCGCGGCATACCGGCCCGGCACGGAGGGTTTGAAACCTTTACGGAGGATCTGGCGCATTTCCTTGTCGCCCGCGGCCACGAGGTAACCGTCTATTGCCAGATCGACGCGCACCGGGAGCCCTCGGAAGACGAGTGGGAGGGGATTCGCCGCGTCAACATTCCCGCGCCAATCCATCCGCTCGGGACCATTCAGTTTGACTGGATTTCCACGCGGCACGCCTCCAGACAACCGGGAGTGGTATTAACACTTGGTTACAATACCGCCATCCTGGGGTTTCTTTACCGGCTGCGCGGGGTTCCAAATGTTATGAACATGGACGGCATCGAGTGGAAGCGGGCTAAGTGGTCGCGGCCGCAGCGGCTCTGGCTCAGGTTCAATGAGTGGGCCGGGGCCAGGCTGGCCAACCATCTGATCGCGGATCATCCCGAGATCGCGATCCACCTTGAACGGCACACGACGCCGAAGAAGATCACCATGATCCCCTACGGAGCCGATTTGGTGAATGAGCTGAGTGCGGCTCCGCTGGCGCGGTTCGGCTTGCGCTCGAAGGAATACTACACTCTCATTGCGCGGCCGGAGCCGGAAAATTCGGTGCTGGAAATCGTTCAGGGGCACGCGGCTTCCGGCATCAACACGCCGCTGGTGGTGCTCGGCGACTATACCGGGCAAGCGAACGAATACAAGCGTGCCGTTCAGCAGGCTGCGGGGCCAAATGTCCGCTTCACGGGCGCAATCTACGACCGCCAAGTAGTCGGCGCGCTTCGCTTCCATGCGCGGGCTTATTTGCATGGGCACCAGGTGGGAGGCACCAATCCTTCGCTGGTCGAGGCCCTTGCCGCCGGCAACGCGATCATTGCGCACGACAACCGGTTCTCGCGATGGGTGGCAAGGGACGCTGCTCTGTATTTCGACGGCCCGGAGAAACTGAGCGAGATCTTCCGCTTCCTTGAAAATGCTCCGCAAAAGCTCGCAGAGCTGGAATGGAACAGCAGCAGGCGCCACCTGGAAAGATTCACGCAGCAGAAAGTGCTGCCGGCATATGAAGCGCTGCTCCTGCAATATGAATCAAAAGCCATGGGTGTTCGCAGGCGGCATCTTCAGACCCCATCGTTGCCGGCCGAATCCGGCCCCCGGAAACTTCCCTCCGAGCCTATCAAGGTCAAAATGGAATAAAGCTGAAAACCCAGCGCCCGCCACGCGCAGCGCAGGATTCAACGGCTCAAATTTTATTTTGCAATCGCTGGAAGAAGTTCCAACGTGCCCTCGGTTCCTGGTCAGGGCCGATCGGCTCTGGCTGCTCGGGCAGCGGTTCTCCCTCAAAAGCTGCGCGCGGATTCTCGACGCACAGCCGTTCCGCTGTCTGCCGGCCATAGCGGGAACTCAGGAACTCATAGGCGCTGCGCATGGCTGGCGGCCTGCCCCGAAGGCTATGGGCGTCGCTGGCGATAAAGTGCGCCCAGTTCCTCCGCAGCATGTAGTCGCACACGGACACGGCCTGCTTGCCAAAGCGCCCAGTCAGGGATGCTGCTGTGATTTGCACAAGGCATCCAATACGCAGCCACTCTGCCAGCCGGTGGGGCTGCGAAGCCAGGACGGGGTTACGCTCCGGATGAGTAATGATAGGAATCATTCCCGTGGAGCACAGTTGATAAAACCAGTCGGAGATATTTGGGGAGATGGAAAATTCCGGAAACTCGACCAGCAGATATTGCCTGCCGTTGATGGTAAACCTGGCAGGATCGCTGAGTGCCTCCTGGATATTCTCATAGGATAGATGCATATCACACCCAAGTCCCACGGTAATGCGGCCGCGCAGATGCTCATTCAGCACAGCCAGGCGCTGCCGATTCACCTCTGGCCGGAAAGGATACTTCGCATTCGCATGAGGGGCGGAGACAATATGCGTGACCCCCTCGGCGATTGAAGCCTCGGCAAGTTGCAGCGCATCCTCGAGAGTCTTGGGACCGTCATCCAGATCGAAAAGCAGATGATAGTGGATATCATACATAGCTTGAGACGGTTCAGGGTTCACAGTAGAACCTGTCTAACCAATGTTTGCACGCTTTCCGCGGGGACCATCCTATTGCTCCCATTGGCTGGCCCAATTCCCGCTTCCATGGCTGGCTGCATCGTTCTCTCCTCAGAGGTCTCGCTCCCCTGCCTGGACCAGGTTTGAGAGATCCAATCAAATATTCGAGAAATAGCTTGAGTGGTCCTTCCTCTCCATCACGATCGGCTTGTTCAGGACATCAAATTCACCGGCCTCTACCTCGACGGAATAGCACTGTCGAACCGCCTCAAGGGTGATGACAACCCGGGAGGAATGGCGCAGTTCGGTCACCATGCCTTCGACTCCGGCAAAGATGCCTCTGCGCACTCGCACCTGTGTTCCTGCAGTGACCATGGGATGTGGCCGCAGGCATAAACCGGACGCGAGCCCAGTTCGAATCTTGTCCAGTTCCGCGCAGCTTACCATGTCTCTTTCCGCGTCTCCCAGCAGGCGAAGTACGCCAGGAATGGAGATGACGGCGCGTCTCGCCTGGAGCGCGAAGCGGGTAAATACATAACATGGGAAAAGCGGCCGCTCGGTAATGACTGTTCGATCGGTCCACTTTACACGCTCCTTGTAGAACGGCAGGTAATGCTCCACAGCGCGTGCTGTCAGATGCTGCGCGACTCGCTTTTCATGGTGCGAGGTCACGTGGAGAACGTACCAGGGAGCGCTGTTCAATTCTGTGATCCTAATCAACGAGAATCACTCGCATGAGTTTTAACCGCAACCGGCCCCAGTTCGTCGGCGGGGGCTTCTAAAGCGGCGTGCTAGTTAATCGGCCCAAGGCCAGAACGAATCTGCACTGAAGGCCTGCGCACGGTGTTTTGGCGCTTCGGCACTCAGTTCCGAACAAGTCCAGACTCGTAAAGTGGGTCACAGCGCCCCCGATGGGTTTTCCCTTCCGGTGGAGGCGTAAGTGCTTGATTTATTGGCTCCTCAGGTAGGACTCGAACCTACAACCCTTCGGTTAACAGCCGAATGCTCTGCCATTGAGCTACTGAGGAGTGCGTGGCGCTGATATGTCCTTCATTAAGTTAACAGAGCGCGCCAGAGGCGTCAAAAACCGGTGGACGGATCCCGAGGGACGCTAATCTGAAAGAGATGCGCACCGCCTACATTGGCATGGGCGCGAACCTTCCCAGCCCGGCCGGTTCGCCTGCCGCCACTCTGGCCGCGGCCGTCAGACGGCTCGGCACGCTGGGCCGCATCACGGCGCACTCGTCGCTTTATTCCACCGAACCCATCGGTTTTACCGGCCAGCCGCGCTTTTTGAACGCTGTCGTCGCGCTCCAAACCAATCTTGCCCCGCGCCCGCTGCTCGAAGCATTGCTTGCGATCGAGCGCGAGTTTGGCCGCGACCGCTCCCGCGGCATCCTCAACGGCCCACGCAGCCTCGACCTCGACATCCTGCTCATCGAAGGCCTCGCGGTGAGCGAGCCGGACCTAGAGATTCCGCACCCGCGGCTGGCCGAGCGCGGCTTTGCGCTCATCCCGCTCGCAGAGATTGCGCCCCAGGCCCGCGATCCGCGCACAGGTACAACCGTGGCACAATGGCTGCAGCGTCTTTTCCCCAATCCCGCGGACGCTCTTCAAAGTGTGGCTGCCATCCAAAGCGATCTTTGGCGTCCTGGCGCTGGCGGTCCTCCTTGCGCCGGGCAAAGCTGAGGCGCAGGCACAGCTCACTGTGGTCGTCGAAGACGCAAGCGGCGCCGCGCTCGCCGGCGCGCAGATCGCCGACACAGCCGGGAAACCCCTGGCGCGCAGCGATGGGGAAGGCCGTGCCAGCTTTGCGTGTGCAGTTCCCTGCCCCGTGCGCATCTCCGCGCCCGGTTTCGCGCCGCAATCTCTCTCTCTCACTTCCACCACCACGATCCGCCTGCAACCCTCCGCAAGCGCGCAGGAGATCACCGTCACCGCTTATCGCGCGCCTTTGGGCGAGTTGGAGAGCCCCGCCTCTACGCGCCAGCTCACGCCATCGGCCCTGCGCTCCACGGCTGCCGTCACGCTCGACGGCAAAATGCGCCAGCTTCCCGGGGTGGAGCTCTTCCGCCGTTCCAGCTCGCTGGTCGCCAATCCCACTTCGCAGGGCGTGAGCCTGCGGGGCCTCGGATCGACCTCCGCCAGCCGCACCCTGGTTACGGAAGACGATGTGCCGCTCAACGATCCTCTGGGCGGATGGATTCATTGGAACGAGATACCGGAGCTGGCCATCCGCGAAATCGAAGTGGTGCGCGGCGGAGCCAGCGATCTCTATGGATCCAGCGCCATCGGCGGCGTCATCAGCGTGATACCCGCGCAACCCACGGCCAGCGCTGCCGAGCTTACGTCAAGCTATGGCGCCGAAGGAACCTTCGATGAAGACATGTTGGCCCAGACCGCGCATGGACCGTGGGGATTGCTCGGCGCCGCCGGCGTGCTGGGCACCGACGGCTACATCCAGGAAGCGCCCACGCAGCGCGGCCCCGTGGACCAGCCCAGCAACGTGCACAGTCAGAACGCGCTGGTCGAGGCCGATCGTCAGCGCGGACGGCTGCGGCTTTTGGCGCGCACCAGCGCCTTCAACGAGTGGCGGCATAACGGCACGCCCTACCAGGTGAATGGCACGCGCCTCCTGCGCTACGCCACTGGTGGGGATTGGAAGAGCGCAGGCAATGCAGCGATCGATCTGCGCCTCTATGGCTCCGATGAGCGCTACCGTCAGACTTTTTCCAGCATTTCGAATCTGCCCACGCCGGCCGATCCCGCGTGTACCTACCGCTGCGGCGAGACGCCGACCAAATATTCATTTGTGCCCATCAACGAACTGGGCGCAGCCGCGCATTGGAGTCAGCCACTGGGCGCGGGGCTGCTGTTGCTGGCCGGCGCGGACGCCCGCGATATCCGCGTGTGGGACGAAGAACAGAGCTTTACCGGTTCCGGCACCACTGATCTGCACGATCATCAGCGCGACTCCGGAGCCTATGCCGAGGCCATGTGGGTGCATCGCGCCTGGACGCTGACCGCTGCCGGCCGCATGGACTGGTTCCAGAACTACGATGGCCGCGAGTTTCAGTGGACCGGCTCGGCGTGGACGCCCAGCGCTACCCAGCCGCCGCAGTTCGGGCAACGGCTCTTCGATCCACGCCTGGGTGTTGCGCGGAAGCTGGGCGAGCATTGGGCGCTCACAGCGTCGGGCTTCCGCGCCTTTCGCGCGCCCACGCCGGACGAACTCTATCGTTCCACCGAGGTGGGTAACGAGCTCACCAAGCCCAACCCCAGCCTGCTGAGCGAGCGCGCCACCGGATGGGAAACGGGCTTGGCCGCGCAGCACAGCTGGGGCACCGTCCGCGCCAGCTACTTCCTCACCCAGGTCAACCGGCCTATCACCGCGCTCACCATCGATCCCAGCTCCTCGCCCATCCTGCTGATGCGCGAGAACCTCGGCCAAATCGAAAGCCGCGGCGTCTCTCTCGATTACGAGCTTGCGCCGCGCGGCTGGCTGGCAGTCGATGGTGGTTACCAGTACGCGCACGCGGTGGTCTCGCGCGGCTCCCAGGATCTGGGCAACTGGATTCCCGAAGTCGCTCGCAACATGGCCGCCCTGAACCTGCGCGGCTTTCGCCCGCGCCTGGGCACGCTGGCGCTCGAGAGCCGCATCAGCGGCCGCATGTACGATGACGACGCCAACGATTTCCTGTTGCATGGTTATTTTCGGATTGACGCCTACGGCGCACACGATTTTGGCAGCCGCTTCCAGATCTTTGCGGCCGGCGAAAACCTTACCGATCGCGCCATTGAAGTATCGAAGACGCCCACCACCACGCTGGCCCAGGGCCGAGTGGCGCGCATCGGCATCGGGCTGCGGTTTGGCGAGGCCGGCAAGTAGGTGCGCTTCTCCGAACGCGTCCCGCTAGAATCGTCGAGTGAGCCTGTGGTTCGATCTTATTGCGGAAACCGCAGCCGCCGGCCGGCGCGGGCGCATCAACCTGCCCCACCAGACCGTCGAAACACCGGTCTTCATGCCCGTGGGCACGCAGGGAACCGTTAAAGCCGTCGCCCAGGGCGTGCTCGAATCGCTGGGTGCGGAAATTATCCTCGCCAACACTTATCATCTCTATCTGCGCCCAGGCCACGAAGCCATCCGACGCATGGACGGCCTGCACCGCTTTATCAGTTGGCCGCGCGGCCTGCTCACCGACTCCGGCGGCTTTCAGGTCTTTTCGCTGAGCGAGTTGCGCAAGGTCAGCGACGAAGGCGTTCAGTTCCGCTCTCACCTCGACGGGAGTTCGCACGCTTTCACTCCCGAGCATTCGATCGATGTTCAAATCGCGCTCGGCGCCGATATCTGCATGGCTTTTGACGAGTGCACGGAGTACCCAGCGAGCCGCGCGCGCGCCGAAGAGAGCTTGCGCCTCACCATGGCCTGGGCGCGGCGTTCGCTCGATCACTTTCGAGCTCGCCGCGACGAAGTGATCTGGCGCGAAGCGTTCGATGGCCGCGCGCAAAGCTTGTTCGGTATCGTGCAGGGCGGCATGTACCGCGATCTGCGCCGACAGTGCGCCGAGCGCCTCGTCGAAATGGACTTCGACGGCTATGCCATCGGCGGCCTCAGCGTGGGCGAGCCTCGCGAGATGACGCTTGAAATCATCTCCGAGGTGTTGCCGCTGCTGCCGCGCGACAAGCCGCGCTACGTGATGGGCGTGGGCTATCCCGACGAGATCGAGCAGTACGCGTGCCTGGGCGTGGACATGATGGATTGCGTGCTGCCCACCCGCGCCGCGCGCCACGGCCTGCTCTTCACCAGCGAGGGCCGCGTCAACATCAAGAACAAGCGCTATGCTGAGGATCAGGCCCCGCCCGATCCCGCCTGCGATTGCATGGTCTGCCGCCGCTACTCGCGCGCTTACCTGCGCCACCTGATGCAATCCGGCGAAGCGCTCAGCGCCACGCTGAACACCATCCACAATCTTGCGTTTTATCTTGGCATCATGGACCGGGTCCGGAAGTCTCTCGAAGTCAGACCTTAGGGGGATAACCCTTCACTGTTCGCGGCGCGATGGAGATTGCGAAACCGTGAACTACCCGATCGCCGCGCCCAGCATCGACTTCAACGCCTGCACATATTCAGTCAGCGCCGCGCGGCCGGTTTCGGTCATGCGGTAAAGCGTCTGCGGCTTGCGCTGCACAAACCGCTTTTCGACCGTGACGTAACCGGCTTCTTCAAGTCTTCCCAACTGCGCGCCGAGGTTGCCATCGGTTGAGCCGGTGCGCGCCCGCAGCCACGTAAACTCCGCCTCTTCCACTCCCGCCAGCAGCGAGAGCAGCGCCAGGCGCAGCTTGCCATGAATCACGGGATTCAATTCCGGCAGCTCAGGCATGGATCGCCCTACGCTGCCCGTTGCCGCGTGCCTCGGAAACCATAGCGTAAATCCCAAAGACAATCTGGCAGAAGAACGTACCAGCCAGAAACGCGATCAGACACTCGTCGACAGAGCCGAAACAGGCTACCTCCGCCACGCCTAGCCACACCAAAGCGCAGGCAAACTGCATCTTCCATTTCAGAATGATGCTGGATGCCAGGTTCACCATCCCCAGCGCCATACCCACGATTGCCAGGGAACTGTGATTGTCGAGCCTGCCGCTGTAGGCAAGCGAGAAGATAACCAGAAACAGGGAGATACCCATCGCCATCCAGATCGACCCGATGGCCCGGCCAATGGCGGTGTGCGGTCGATTGCGCCGCCTGCGCGCGGCTAGCACGCCGGTCAACACCCCGGCGACGATCATGGTCACCGGCCAAGCCGCGTTGCTGCGTCCGAAATAGGACCATGCAAAGGCCACGAAGTATGCTATGCCCCACAGAACAAACGACCAACCCCAGCGGCCTGTGGTGCTCCGTCCCTCGGCAATCATGATCTCGATCAGATCGACCCTGTCTTTCAGTTCCTGCCCTTCAAGGTGTTCCATCTCTTTATTCCCCCTCCTTCGCTCTGTGCTTTCCTGTTTTAGAGAATTCTCTTATATAGAGTACTCTATATCATAGAGTATCTTCTGTCAAGCCCTTTTTCAAAGAATTTGGTTTGGAATCGGCGTTTCAACTTTGGCGGGTGCTCGCCCGGCCCCCAAGTGAAGCCCTCCAAAGAAGGCTCTGAAGCGGACCGGGCGCCGTGTCTTTGTTCTTGCGGCCAAGGAGATTCAGGGATCCTTGACCACGAAAGCACGCGGCTGCAGCTATGACCGAGCCACGAAACTGTTCCGCTCACCGCCTCACCTGCCTGCCTCTTTCGCCTCCACAATTACCCGCTCCATAACGCCACGCCAATCGCCGCGTTGGCTTTGCCGGAATAGCCGCGCTGTCGGATACCAGGGGGTTTGCTCTGTCCCTTCCATCCATCTCCAGTCGGCAAGGTGTGGCAACAGGATCCATACCGGCTTGCCCATCGCGCCCGCCAGGTGCGCAATCGACGTATCGGTCGTGATCACAAGATCGAGTGTGGACACCAGGGCTGCCGTCTCGGCCAGGTCGCAATCGCCGCTCGATCCGTCGCGCAGAGGCGCCTGTGCGTCAAGCTCTGCGATCTGCGCTGCCGCCTCACCTTTCTGCAGCGAAATCCAGTCTGTTTCCACGCTGCGCAGCAGCGGCAGCATATCGGCCAGCGCGATCGAACGCTGTCCATCCGCCTTGTAGCGCGGGTTGCCGGCCCACGCGAGCCCGATCCGCGGTCGCCCGACGCAAGCTGGAAACCGCCGCCACTTGGCGGCCATCTCCGGCATATCCGCGCCCAGGTACGCGCCGTGCCACGGAACCGTTTCCAGCGTGGTGCCGAAGACTGCCGGCAGGCTCATCAGCGGGCATTCGCAGTCAAATGCCGCGCGCGTGCTTGAAAGCGCGGCGCCCAGCGAAACCACCTGCGCCGCTCCCCCGCGCACCACCGCAAGCGATTGCATCAGCCGCTTCACCGGCTCCTGCACGGCCAGCACCGGCAAGCCGCCGCGCGCCGCCACCATGACCGCGTAGCGGCAGAACTGAATGGTGTCGCCCAATCCCTGCTCGGCATGAAGCAGAACGCGCCGCCCATTCAGCGGCCCGCCCTGCCATCGCGGCTGCGCGAAGCGCCGCGGCCGGCGATGCACCTCGCGAAAATTCCACCGCGCCTCATAGTCCGCCCATCCCTTTTTCCAGTCGCCCAGTCTCAGTTCCGTCAAAGCCAGGTTGTAGCGCGATCCGGCGCTCTGCGGGTCAAGCTGCACGGCCAGCCCATGCGCTTTCAGCGCGTCCTCCATGCGGCCCAGCTCCAGCAGCGAGTTACCGCGGTTTGAGGCCGCCACGCGATGGCCCAGCCGCTCAGCCTCCTCAAAAGCCGCAACCGCCTCCTCGAATCTTCCTTCCTCATGCAGGAGAATCCCTTCCATGTTGTGCGCCTCCTGGCATCCAGCGTCCAGGTCCCGCACCCTGCGCAGCCACGTCCACGCGCCGGCTCGGTCCTGCTGCGCCGCGCATAAGTGGCAGCACGCGATCAAGGTTTCCGTTCTGGCTGGATCGATGGCCAGAGCCCGTTGCAGATGTTTTTCCGCCTTCGCCGGTTGGCCACGTTCGCGTTCCACAAGCGCCAGGTTCAGCCACGCAGAAATCAGCTTCGGCCGCAGCCGGACCGCTCGCTCCAGAGCAGCCTCGGCGGCAAAATCGCGCCCCTGCTCGCGCAGCAGCACACCCAGATTCAGCCAGGCCGCGGCAAAATCGGGCCGCAGGAAAAGCGCGCGCCGGTATCGCCGCTCTGCTTCCCTGGGGCGCTTCAATTGCGCCAGAGCAAAGCCCGCGGCAAACTGCGCCTCCGGCGAGCGCGGCGCCAATTCCATCGCCTTTTCATAGCTCGCCAGCGCGTCCCCGTGCCGCCCCAGCCGCGCCAGCGCGTTTCCCAGCCCCAGATGCGCCACCGCCCAGCGCGGCCTGCGCTTGAGCGCCTGCCTGAATTCCGCAATCGCCTCCTGCGCTCGCTCGCAGGTGGTCTTCATCTCGCCCAGAGCCAGCCGCACCAGCGCATCCGCGCCGTCGATCCGCAGCGCCCGAGCGTACGCGCGCTCCGCCTCATCGAATCGCAACTCCGCCGTCAGCGCCTGTCCCAGCGCGACCCATGCGTGCAACGAGGCCGGCGCAGAGGCCACGGCCGCTGCAGCCACCTCGAGCGCCGCCTTCCCCTGTCCGCTGGCCTGCGCTACCAGGCTCATGCCCAGCAAAGCCTGCAGGTTTTCAGGCTGTTGCGCAAGCACGCGCTGATAGCGCAGCGCAAGCTCGCTCAGCCGGCCGCGCCACTCCTGCCGCTTGAAATCTCTCATGCTCTTTCGAACCGCGATGCTTTCCTCTTCGCCCCGGCGGTTTCGAAGCTACAGCCTTCCTGCTCCGCAATCAATGGCAGAGGCTCCGATTTGAGGCGCCTTCACCGCACCTTTTCCCGGTTGTTGCTCAGGTTCCGGAACGGGAACCCGCAGCGGATCGTCGGCATGACGCCGTGAGTACGAAGACTTCATGATTTCGCAATCTTGCCCGCACGCCCGGGTGCCCGCGCTCGGGCGTGTTATCTGCCGAAAGCCACCAACCTTCGCGGTCGCGTGCTAACCACGCACATTCTGCCAATTCGACAGTGGCTTACGCGAAAATCGCCCTCGAATCTGGTTGACGGCCACCACCCACGGCACCGCGACCGAAAACGCAAACCGCGCCAGCACTGCTCGCACTCCGAATTGGGGCAGGCAGCGCCAGTCGCGGTGATACGCGTACCAGCTTTCCAGCGCCAGGACCACGAGCAGCGGAATCCACGTCCAGCGCAACAGAACCAGCGCCACGATCTCCAGCACGCAGCGCCCCGCATTCCGGAACAGCCGCGCTCCGCGAATGCGCGATTGCCCATCGCTGATAGCGTAGCGCTTCATCTGTCGGCACGCGGAGCGAAAGCTGTTCTGGGGCCGGTAGAGCGCCTTGGCATTGCGCACAAACGCCGGCTGCGTCTGGCGCCGTGCCTGGGCATCGAACAAGGTATCTTCGCCCACCAGCACCGATTCGGGAAACCGGCCCACCCGCTCCCATAACGAACGCGTGAAAGCCATGGAGCGGGCCGTGCACGATTTGGTCGGCTCGTCGGGCGAGAGCTTGATGCTGAAAAACGGTGCGGAAGCCATATCCCACACCGTGGCGCCGTGGGCGTCGATGCACGATCCGCCCAACGCGTACTCGGCGTTGCCTGCCGCGATGGGCGCCGTTAAATTGGCGAGCCAGTCCGGCGCATAGGTGCAGCCGGCATCGGCGCAGGCGATGATTTCGGATTTCGCAGCGGCAATGGCCACATTGCGCCCTCGCGACACCGGGCCAGCCGAAAACTTCAGGCTGCACGTTTCGTCGCGGATTGGCCTGAAGCGCGCATCGCCGGACTGTGCCTGGGTTTCCGTCTTGAGCAGCCACTCCCAAGTGCCGTCGGTCGAGCCGCCATCCACGACGATGACCTCGGCGGCGGAAGGCTCCTGCGCCAGCAAGCTGGGCACCACGCGGCCGATGTCCTGCGCCTCGTTAAGGACTGTCACCACCACGCTGACGGGCTGCATGGGTGCAGTATAGCCGGGCGCGCGCAGTCATCCGCGCGCGGAACATGGCGCAACCGTGCCTCGGCAGCCCGGAAAAATTGCCCTGAAAATTAAGAAGCGGGCCCCCGGCACCGGGAGTGGAAGGTTTCCCGGAACCGGTTGCCCGCTGGACCCTGGACCGGGTCTAGGTGGTAACTTAAGTTTAGGCTAGTTTTGCGCAAAATCAAGCCCTTTTTGGGGTTAATTTTCACCGGCCGTGACTCCTGTCACAGGACCACGGGCAATCGCCCTCCGCGCGTTGACCATAGCCGCTAAATCTTGATACAAAAGAGTGTTCTAGTGCATACGAACGCCATTGGAAAGCCGGAGCGAATCCCCTTCTGAAAATGGTTGTCATCGTGCAACAAACCGGCGCGCTCCTCACCGGCGCACTCGCCGTAGCCACTGCGCCTGCAAAACCGTCGCTGGGCGGCGAGCTGCTCGGCCTGCTGGAGGGGTCGATCCCCACGGCGCTGCTATTCCTGGTTCTGGTGGTGATCTACGAGTACCTCATCCAAAAGCCCTTGACGGCCGCGCTGGCCCGGCGCCGCGCCCTGACCGAGGGAGCCATGGAAGAGGCCAACAAGTCGATTGCCCGTGCCGAAGCGCGCGCCGCCGAGTACGCTGAGAAGCTCCGTTTGGCTCGCGCCGAAGCCTACAAGATTCGCGAGCAGCGCCTCAAGCAGTGGAACGCCGAGCGCGACGCCGCCCTGGATGCGGTGCGCAAGAGTGCTCGCGACAAGGTAGACCAGACCAAGGCCGATCTTGACGCCGAGACCGCCGCTGCTCGTCAGGCCATTCAGGCCTCTGTGAGCGATCTGGCCCGCCTGGCCGTCCGCGCCGTGCTGCCCGTGGCCGCCGGGGGTTCCCGTTGAAACCATTCGCCAGCCGCTCCCGTTCTTCCGCTTCGATTCTCATCTTTGCGCTTCTGGCAGCGTTTTCGGTGGCGCTGTTCGCCGCGCCTGGCCGCGCCCTCGCGCAATCGGCCGCTCCCGCCCCGCAGTCGCAGTCTGTAAACGCGGCCGATAATCCTGCCGCAGCCGAAACGCCCAAATCCGAAGAAGAGCAAGAAAACGGCTTCCTCAACGGGCCGGTGGTGCACAAGATCGCCGACTTGCTGCATATCAGCGAGCCCACCGCGCGGGTTTTGTTCCTGGCCATCAACTTCGCCATCATCTTTCTGGCCATAGCTATTCCGCTCACCCGGACCATGCCCGGAGTCTTCCGCAAGCGCTCGCAAACGCTGCGCCACAGCCTGGAGCTGGCCCGCCAGGCCACTGAGGAGTCGCGCCAGCGGCTCAGTGCCATGGAAGTCAAACTGGCCGGCCTCGACCAGGAGATCGCCTCCTTCCGCGCCCAGGTGGAACAGGAGAGCCTGGAAGACGAAAAACGCATCAAGGCCGCGCTGAAGGAAGAGAGCGAGCACATTGTAGCCGCTGTCGAAATGGAGATTGGCGCCGCCGCCAGCCACGCCCGCCGCGGCCTGCGGGCCTTTGCTGCCGATCTGGCCGTGGAGCACGCTGCGCAGCAAATCGCTCTCACGCCGGAAACCGACCGCGCGCTCATCCACGAATTCATCGGCCAGGTAGCTGCCGGCAATACGCCCGGCAATGGCGGCGCATCACCGGCCGCCAGAGGGGGCAAAAAGTAAATGGCCGCTTTCGTCTCCCGTTACGCCGGCGCTTTTCTCGATGTGGTCACGGATGCAAAACTCGACACCGCGGCCATCGACCGCCAGCTCAACGACTTTCTCGCCACCTGGAATGGCAGTCGCGAGCTGCGCGAATTCTTTACCAACCCCGCGTTTCCCGCGGCGCAAAAAGTCGCCGTACTTGATAAGCTCAACGCCGAGCTTGGCATGATGAAAGAGCTGCGCAACCTGATGGCGGTGCTCATTCACAACGGCCGCATCGCGCAGATCGCGGAAGTGGCCACAGCCTATCGCAGCATGTTGCAGGAGCGGATGGGCATCAAGCCGGCGGAGATCGTTACGGCGCGCGAACTGAGCCAGGAAGAGCGCGGCGCCCTGGTGGCCGAAATCAGCAAGCTGGCCGGAGCGCGCATCGATCCAAGTTTCAAGCAGGACAAAGCGATCCTTGGCGGCACCGTCGTCCGCATCGGATCCACGGTGTACGACGGCTCTGTCCGCGGCCGCCTGGAGCGGCTGAAAGAAACCTTGACCGGGAATCCGTAAGTAGAGAGAAGAGAGAAGAGAGAAGAGGACAGTGGGAAGAGAACAGGAATTGGAGGCCGGTGAAAGTGGGTCAAAATGGCGCAATCGTTTCGGAACCTTCTAATGTGGCAGCGATCGATGCAGTTGACCGTCGCCGTCTATCGCCTGACAAAGGGTTTTCCGCGCGATGAGCTTTACGGGCTTACCAGTCAAATCAGACGCGCGGCTGTTTCCATGCCCAGTAACATTGCTGAAGGCACGGGCGGCTGAATACGGGCGAGTTCAAGCAGTTTCTTGGGATCGCTCGCGGTTCAAATTGTGAACTACGAACGCACTTGCAGATCGCTAAAGCGTTGGGGATGGGAGATTCTAAACTGCTGAACGAGGCCGAAGAACTATCCCGGGAAGTCGGAAGGATGATCTACGCAACTTTGCAATCGCTCCGAAAGCGCATGTTAACAAACTGATCTCTGATCTCTGTTCTCTTTTCTCTGATCTTTTCTCTGATCTCTTAAGGAACGCAAATGGCTCAAATCAAGGCAGACGAGATTACTCAACTCCTTCGCGAGCAGATCGCGAACTACGACGCCAAAGTCCAGGTGGACGAGGTTGGGACCATCACCACGCTGGGCGACGGTATTGCCCGCCTCCACGGTCTCGATAAGGTGATGGCCGGCGAGCTGCTCAGCTTCCCGCATGGCATTGCCGGCCTGGCTCTCTCGCTTGAAGAAGACCAGGTGGGCGCCGTTATTCTGGGCGATTACATCGAGCTTAAAGAGGGCGAAGAGGTCAAGCGAACCGGAAAGATTCTTTCCGTCCCCGTCGGCGAGGCCATGATCGGCCGGGTGGTCGACGCGCTGGGCCAGCCCATCGACGACCGGGGCCCTATCGCCACCACGCAAACCCTCCCCGTGGAGCGCCTGGCTCCCGGAATCATCGATCGCCAGCCCGTCCGCGAGCCCATGGCCACCGGACTCAAGGCCATCGACGCCATGATCCCCATCGGGCGCGGCCAGCGCGAGCTTATCATCGGCGACCGCCAGGCCGGCAAAACCGCCGTATTGCTCGACACCATCATCAACAACGCCAAAAACGATCTGATCTGCATTTACTGCGCTATCGGCCAGAAACGCTCGTCCATCGCCCAGGTGGTGCAAACGCTCAGTGAAGCCGGCGCCATGGGCCACACCATCATCGTGGCCGCCTCGGCCTCAGAGCCCGCGCCCATGCTGTATCTCGCGCCCTACGCTGCCTGCGCCATGGGCGAGTTTTTTCGCGACAACGGCCGCCATGCGCTGGTCATGTACGACGATCTCTCCAAGCACGCCATGGCCTACCGCGAAATTTCGCTGCTGCTGCGCCGCCCGCCCGGCCGCGAAGCTTACCCGGGCGACGTTTTCTATCTCCACTCGCGGCTGCTGGAGCGCGCCTCAAAGCTCAGCGACAAACGCGGCGGCGGCTCGCTTACCGCGCTGCCGGTTATCGAGACCCAGGCTGGCGACGTCTCTGCATATATTCCCACCAACGTAATTTCGATTACCGACGGCCAGATCTTCCTCGAGACCGACTTGTTCAACTCCGGTGTCCGTCCGGCCGTGAACGTGGGCCTTTCGGTCTCGCGCGTCGGCTTTTCGGCGGCCATCAAGGCGGTCAAGCAGGTTGGTTCTACGCTCAAACTCGATCTGGCGCAGTATCGCGAGCTGGCGGCCTTTGCGCAGTTCGGCTCCGACCTCGATCCGCTCACGCAGAAGCAGCTCAACCGCGGCCAGCGCCTGACCGAGTTACTCAAGCAGCGGCAGTTTCAACCGCTGACCTGGCAGAAGCAGGTTGTAGTGCTATTCGCGGGAACGCAGGGCTACCTCGACGACCTGAAGGTGGAAGACGTCATGGCCTTCGACGAGGGCCTGCACAAGTACTTCGCTGCTGCGCAGAGCGCAGTAATGGATGAGCTCACGGCCAAGAGGCAGCTCGACGACGACCTCCGCAACAAGCTTCATGCGGGAATCAAGGAGTACGCGGCAGATTTCAAGGCGCAATTGGCCGCAACAACAGCGTAAGGAATGAGAGATCAGAGAACAGAGATCACGAAAGGCCGAACCGTCGAACAAAATGCACTGATCTCCGATCTCTGACCACTGATCTCTGGAAAAAAGAATGGCAAACGTTCTCGATCTCCGGCGCCGCATCCGCAGCGTGAAAAACACGCGGCAAATCACCAAGGCCATGAAAATGGTCTCGGCCGCCAAGTTGCGCCGCGCTCAGGAGCGCGCTCTGGCCGCCCGTCCCTACGCGCGCATGATCGTCAGCGTCCTGGGGTCGCTCACCCGCCGCGTAGCCCTCTTCGATGAAGCCACCGGCAACATCTGCCACCCGCTGTTCATCACCCGGCCTGAGAAGCGCGTGCTGCTCATCGTCATCAGCGGTGACAAGGGCTTCGCCGGCGCCTTCAACGCCAACATCCTCAAGACCGCCTGCCAATTCATCCAGGCCAATCCAGACAAGGAAATCGACATCGACGCCGTGGGCCGCAAGGGCCGCGACCAGTTGCGCCGCCGCTATCCTACCGCGGCCTATGTTGAGAAGCAGGATGAGCAGGGCCGCGCCGTTCAGGCGCGGGAGCCGCGCCAGGGCAAGGTGGAGCTCACCGGCGATCACCCCGGCCTGTTGACCAACCTCGAAACTTCGCGCGTTCAGGATCTGGCTCACTCCATCATCTCTCGCTACGTGCGCGAGGAGATTGACGCCGCCTACATCGTCTATAACGAGTTCAAGTCGGTCATCTCGCAGCG
>JASHRF010000113.1 GCA_030037545.1 Acidobacteriaceae bacterium
CTTGGGTGTCGACCGCAATGTGCCGCTTGCGGCCTTTGATCTTTTTGCCCGCATCGTACCCCCGCCGCCCCCTTTTAAGGCCGTCTTGGCCGACGGAGAATCGATGATCCCACCGTGGGCGTAGGGCTGCGTCCGCCTGCCTTCCGGCCCTGTTCCCGCAACGACTTGCTTACCCGCTCCCAGGTCCCGCGCAGGCGTCAGGCCCGAAACTGCTGATACACCGTCTGCCAGGGCGGAAAATCGACCGGCAGCTGCCGCCACTGACAGCCCGTCTCACCACGTACAGCACCGCATCGGTCCCCCGCCGCAGCGCATATTTGCGCGGCCTGCCGCCTGCATGGCGACTCTCCGGCGGCTCTTGAAGCCATGGTTCCAGTCTGGCCCACTGGGAATCCCTCAAATCGCCCGCATACATGATCCGAACTGAACCATGCAACCTGCGCTCCACTATGCCTTCCCGGATTCCCCTTACCAAGCTTCTAAACAGATTCTTACAGCCTACAAATCAGCAGCTCGCGCTCGTAAATCATCTCCGGCGGCAGGTGGTCGTGGAGAGCGATAAACAGCTCTTCGTGACCGATCACTTCCCGGCGCCACGCCGCGCTGTCCACTTCCTGCAGCTTATCGAAGCTGGCGTGCGGAAAATCGAGGCCCTTCCAGTTCATGTCGTCGTAGTAGGGCGTCCAGCCGATGGGCGTTTCGCGGGCTTGTGCGCGGCCGTGCAAGCGGTCGACGATCCACTTGAGCACGCGCATGTTCTCAGAGAATCCGGGCCACAGAAACTTGCCGTTCTCGTCCTTGCGGAACCAGTTGACGTGGAAGATGCGCGGCGTGGCGGAGAGATTGCGCTGCATCCTGATCCAGTGGCGGAAATAGTCGCCCATGTGATAACCGCAGAAGGGCAGCATCGCCATGGGGTCGCGACGCACCTGGCCGGTGGCGCCGGCCGCGGCTGCGGTGGTCTCAGAGCCCATGGTGGCGCCGGTATACACGCCGCCCGACCAGTTGAAGGCCTGGTAGACGAGAGGCATGGTAGTGGCGCGGCGTCCGCCGAAGATGAAAGCCGAGATGGGCACGCCCTGCGGCGCTTCCCAGTCGGGATCGATGGTGGGGCACTGGCGCGCCGGAGCCGTGAAGCGCCCATTGGGATGCGCTGCGGGAGGGCCGGTCTGCTTGCCGGTCAACTTATCGATTTGGGGCGTCCAGGGGTTGCCGCGCCAGTCGGTGAGCTCGGACGGCGTTTCGTCCGTCATACCCTCCCACCACACGCCGCCCTGGGGGGTGAGGGCCACATTGGTGAAGATGGTGTTGTGGGCCAGCGTAGCCATGGCGTTGGGATTGGTCTTCGCGCTGGTGCCCGGAGCCACGCCGAAGAAACCCGATTCAGGGTTGATGGCGCGGAGCTGGCCGGTGGCGTCGGGCTTGATCCAGGCAATATCGTCGCCCACGGTCCAGACCTTCCAGCCATCGAATCCCGCAGGCGGGATCATCATGGCGAAATTGGTTTTGCCGCAGGCCGAGGGAAACGCCGCGGCCACGTAGGTTTTCTCGTGAGCGGGGGACTCGACGCCAACGATAAGCATGTGCTCGGCCATCCAGCCGCCGTCGCGCGCCATGTTCGAAGCGATGCGCAGGGCGAAACATTTCTTGCCTAGCAGTGCATTGCCGCCGTAGCCGGAGCCGTAGCTCCAGATCTCGCGCCCCTCGGGGAAATGCACAATGTACTTTTCGTCGTTGCAGGGCCAGGACACATCTTTTTCGCCGGGCGCAAGCGGCGCGCCCACGCTGTGCATGCAGGGAACCACGCGCTTGGTGTCCCTGTCGATCTCGGCGAATACGGGAGCCCCGATGCGGGCCATGATGCGCATATTCACGACCACATAAGCGGAATCCGTGAGCTCGACGCCGATCTGCGACATGGGCGAGTCGATGGGTCCCATGCTGAAAGGCAACACGTACATGGTGCGCCCGGCCATGCAGCCCCGGAACAGCCGCTTGAGCTTCTTGCGCATCTCGTAAGGGTCTTCCCAGTTGTTGGTGGGGCCGGCGTTGTCCTTCGAGTACGAGCAGATGAAGGTGCGGTCTTCCACGCGGGCCACATCGTTGGGCGCACTGCGGGCCAGGAAGCAGCCTGGCCACAGTTCCTGATTGAGGCGCGTGAAGGTCCCGTTCTTCACCAGTTGTTCGCACAGAAAATCGTACTCAGCCTGCGAGCCGTCGACCCAATGGATGCGGTCCGGCTGGCAGAGCTCGGCCATTTTTTCCACCCAGCGGATGAGGTGCTTATTCGTGGTCGGGACAGAAGGTGCGCTAATGATGCCCATTGGCCTTTCTCCCTCGATGCCGGCTCGGCCCAAGCCGGCCATCGCGTTAGACCGTTCGATCGGAGTTAAAGATGGCGGATCGAGTCCACGCCTTCACGATGCGCCGGCGTGGGAGCCCTGGCATTTCGTTCGAAAACATTCGTCTCCGGGCGTGCAGCCGGAAAAGCCCATATCACGGAGTTGTATCGAATCTCTGCGATTGTATCAAGTGGCGGGATAAAGCCGCCGTGCGCCGGCGCACTACTGATGTTCCCCTGCGGCCTCTGAAGATAAAAACACAACCACTGATAGGATCTTAAGCTTCTCCTGGCAAACGCGCACCAGAGAATCAATGCCCTTGCGTCCGTCAACGGCCTCGATCGCCACCAACAACTGACTGACCGCGGCAAATTCACCTGCTTTATCCGCACCGGAATATCGACACAGCGTCTATTAGACTTGAAGAGACGCAACCTGCATGTCGAAGAGATTCCAAAAACAAAGAACGGCGGAGGCAAGCGGCGCGCAATCGGAAGCGGCTCGCGGTGGGGCTGAAACGGCTGCGCTCGCGGTCGAGGAGCGTGAGCGCGTCTATGCGCAGATACGCGAGCGGCACTCGAAGGCGGCCTTGCAGATGGCCAAGGATCTGCACAAGCGCTGCGGCAGCCAAGAGTCCGAGGAGTTGCTGGCCGACGCGTATCGGGCGCGTATCGAAGATCTTTTGCGCTTGCGTATGACGGTCGAGGCCAGGACGCTGGTCCAGATTGTGCGCGTGCGCATGCCCAGAACCCTGCCCCGGCTGGGCGCAATCGAGCAGGAAATTCAACTGCTGGAGGGCCGCTTCGACGCAATCGTCGCGCCGCTGGGCAATCCCGATCTGGCGGCCGAACAGAGGGAGCGGATCGAGGCATTTGTTCGCCAGCGCGTGGAGAACCTGGGTGCGCTGGCAAAGGTCGATTCGCTCGCGGCCGATCATGCGTTGCGCGTGGCTGCCGGAGCGCTTGCGGCGGCCTTCGAGGCCGTGACGCGCGGGCCGGTCGATGCGGAGCGAGTGGCGTTGACGGAGGTCTCGCGGCGCAGTCCGCTGGCAAGTTGGAAGGGACTGATTCGCGCCATCGACAGCTACTATCGCGGCGACAAAGAGGCTTGCGGCGCGTGGCTCAAAACGATCGCAGCCGACAGCGTTCCGGCGCGCCTGTTGCCGGCGATGCGTGCGCTCGGCGGAACGGGCGCGGGCGAGCTAACGGCCGCTGCGCAGCGATTGGTGGAACTGGTCGGCGACCAGGGAGCGGAGCTGCGGCGCGCGGCCGAGGACTTCGATCGGGCGGTTGCCGCGCGGAAACCCATGCCCATTGAAAAGGCCGCGCGCAAGGCGATCGGGGCCAGCGTCCATCTCGACACTGAGGCGCGCGAGCGGCTACGGGGGCAGATGGCAGCTTGCATGATGCACATGGACTTCTCGCCGGAAACCGCGGAGCGCGCTCTGGGCGCGATCAAGAGGGATGCATATTTTCTGCGCGTGCTGGCGCTGAGGCTGGAGGATGCGGATCGCGGAAACGCCGTTCTGGCGTGGGAGGATTTTCGCGAGGATGCGATCCGATGCAGATGGTTTGCGGCGGGCGGCGTGGAAGATGGTGTATTGTCGCTGCATATGGCGCGGCTGGTGGAGAATCTGAATCGTAACGAGATCGAGGATCTGACCTACGACGACGGCATGTGGAAGCCCGGCTTTCTGCAGAACGCGAAAAATCTGCTCACTTCGCCAGGGCCGCTCTTTGCGCGGGCCTGCCAGGCCGATCCGTGCGCGGAATCTTTCGAGGCGTGGCTGAATTGGGCGAAGAGGAAAGCTAAGCCGAAGGAAGCCGACGAAGTGGCCGAGCGCTGGCGCAAGGAGCTGCCCGCCGACGCGCGGCCGCTGCTACATTTGGTGGACGCATCGGAGGAGCGCAAGGCCTACAAAAAATCGCTGGGTTATCTTGAAGAGGCGGAAAAGATCGACGGGCTGAATCCGGCGGTGCGCCGTGCGCGGCTGCGCCTGCTGGTGGGCGCGGCGCTGCGGCACCTGGGGCAGGTCAAGGCCAGTCTCGCGCGCCGCGAGATCGAGGCGATTCTTCCGCTGCCGGAAGGTGCGCTACATGAGTGCACGATGCTCGCCTCCGCACTCGACTGGTTCTGCGCCGCGATTGAAAACGACCCATCCGCAATGGATGCCAAAGCTGGAGCCCTGGCCCAGTTGGCCGGAGGGGCCGGCCGTCATCTTTTGCTGGCGGCCATTTCTCGCGCAATCAGAATCGCGCCCAAAGTCGGCTTTCCCGAATTCGATGCTCACTCGTTGCCGGCCGCAGAGCTTCTGACTCAAGCAGCGCGCATCTGCCAGGTGGGTGAGCTGGCCGGTTTACCCACCCCCATGCAATCTGGATGGAACGACGATCTGTTGAAGGCGTTGCGTCAATCCGCACCCGGTCTGGATACAGCCGAACTGCTGGCCGTGGGCGAAGCGGCGCTGAAAGACAATGCACGCGAATTGGCGTATGCGGTATCGGCGGCAGGTTTGGCGGGCGGGAGCGCAACGGAGCGTTTTTTGTACCTCCGGGCCCGCAGCCTGCTCTTCTGGGCCTGCGAGCAGAGGCTTGGATGCATGGCCGCGGCGCTGGCGCTGGCGCGCAAGGAGCGCGATACCGTCCTCGCCGAGCAGATTCTTGATGAGATACACAACCCCGCCTGGCGCACAATGTGGCGGACGCCCTTTGTCCGCAACGATTGGGTGGCGCGCCCGTTCACCGACGATCTGTTGAATGAGATTGTTGCCGAAGAGCGGGAGCGGAGCGTGCTGCCGGACGAACGCGAATACAAGCGGCCCCGCTATATGCAAAAACTCAACGCGCACGAAACCGGCAGCACAAGCGGCTTCGACGACGATGAAGACGATTGGGATGAAGACGAAAACGAGGACGACTGGGACGAAGAAGAGAACGACAGCGGGGAAAGGGATACAACCGGAACTTTTGAGGCGACCCGTAACAAGCTCGATGAGATATTCAGCCGTTTCCCTCCCGGTACCCGGGAACGCGTCCTCGATGCCTTCGCCGCAGGCGCGGGACACCTCGATCAAATTGGCCGCAATGCGAAGCAGATTCCGGAAAAGCCCGTGTGCGCGCGTCGCGGTCCCGTGCCTGAACAGGAATCGCTCTTTGGAGAAGAATCATGACCCAGCTATTCCAACCGCCTTCCGATCCGTACTCCGTGCTCGGTATTGAGCCAACTGCCGGCGACGAGGCGATTCGCGCTGCGTATCTGGCCAAACTGAAGCTCTATCCGCCGGATCGCGCGCCCGACGAGTTCGAGCGCGTGCGCGAGGCGTACGACGTGCTGCGCGATAAGCGCCAGCGCGCACGTACCATGTTGTTTTCGGCGGGCCACGATCAGCCGATCGCGTCCCTGCTCGAAACAGCAATAGGCGGAACCGGCAAGCCGCGCTACGCGGATCCCGGCGCGTGGCTGGCGGTTTTACAAGGAAAGTAGACCCATGGACTCTACTCTCCCGAATCTTTCGGAATCTTCGCAGCCCGCGAATGCGCGGCCGGATCGCGAGCGCGTTGCGGCGGCCTTTGCGCAGTGGCTCGATCGCGCTCTTGAAGACGAACCCCAGCCGGCGCTGCCGACCGCGCTGCTTGCCGCGCTCGAAAACGGCGAACCGCTGCCGCCGCTCGCCGGCCCCGAAGGCGGCTGCGACCTGTACAGCTTGTGGTCGGCGATGACGGCCCTCGCACAAGAGGTGCGTCTGCAGGGCCGCCATTTCAAGCTGTTGAGCGAAACCCTCGAACAGACGGCGCTCCAACGCGAAGATGAAAACCAAGCGAATGAAGAAGCCGCCGGTCCCAGTCGCGTGCAGATCGATCTGCTGCTCGATCTGCACGAGCGGCTGGAGCGCAGCGTGGCCACGGCTCGCGCGGCCGTTGCGGAACTAGCTCGGTCGCGCCCGTCGTGGCTGGCGCGACGGTTTGGCGGCGCGGACGGCGCGGCGCGGCAAGCGCGGGAACTGGCTGAATCGCTCGTGGCCGGCAACAGCCTTACGCTCGACCAGTTGGATGAAGCTCTGCGCGATCTCGGCGTTCGTCACATGGTCAGCCTGAATCGTCCCTTCGACCCGCGCGCCATGAGCGCGATTGTGGTCGAGTTTACGGACGCCGTGCCGGAAGGAACCGTCGTCGAAGTCTTGCGCAACGGCTACGAATGGAACGGAGAAATCTATCGCACCGCGCAGGTAAAAGTGGCGCGCAGGCGCGAAGGAGCGGAGAGTTGAGCGAAGCGGGAAATCAAGCGCAGGAAATCGTTGTCGGCATCGATCTCGGCACCACCAACTCCGAGGTCGCAGTCTTTGTTGACGGCAAGGTGAGCGTTCTCGAGTCGAGCGGCAAGAATATTCTGCCCTCCGTCGTCGGCCTCTCTCCTGCCGGCGAATTGCTGGTGGGCGAAGCGGCACGCAATCAACTCGTGCTCTATCCGGAGCGGACCGTGCGCAGCATCAAGCGCAAGATGGGCACGAACGAAACCGTCACGCTGGGCGACCGCGCGTTTACTCCGCAGGAAATTTCGGCGCTGATTCTGCGCGAGCTGGCGGCCTGGGCCAGCCGCCGGCTCGGTAAGCCGGTAACGAAGGCGGTCATTACCGTGCCCGCGTACTTCTCCGACGCGCAGCGCCAGGCCACGCGCGAGGCCGCGCGCCTGGCCGGCCTCGATGCGGTGCGCATTCTCAACGAACCCACGGCCGCCAGCCTCGCTTACGGCGAGGGCAACCGCCACACGGCGCTGGTCTACGATTTGGGTGGCGGAACCTTCGACGTCTCGCTGGTCGCGCTCGAAGGCGAAGTAACCGAGGTGCTGGCCAGCCACGGCGACAACCACCTGGGCGGCGACGACTTCAACGACCTCTTGGCCGAGCATCTGTTCCGCGAGTTTCAATCGCGCCACGGCATCGATCTGCGCCAGGGCCACGCGGCGGCGCGCGCCCGCCTGTGGTGGGCGGCCGAAGAGGCCAAGCGGCGCTTGAGCTTCGATCCCGAGGTCACCGTTCGCGAAGAGGCGCTGGCCGTCGTAGACGGCAAGCCCCTGCGCCTGGAGATGGAGATCACCCGCGAGCAATACGAGGAGATGATCCGGCCGCTCGTCGAAAAGACCATGGGGCATCTCTCGAAGGTGCTTGCCGATGCGGGCAAGTCGCCCTCCGATCTCGACGCTATCCTGCTGGTCGGCGGTTCGACGCGCACGCCGCTGGTGGCGCACATGATCGAAGAGCGCACCCGGCTCGTCCCGCGCGGCGAGATCCATCCCGACCTGTGCGTGGCGCTGGGCGCCGGCGTGATGGCCTCCCGCCTGGCCGGTCACGAGGTCGATCGCGTGCTCGTGGATGTGACGCCGTACTCGTTCGGCATCTCGTTTTTGGGCAAGCGCGACGGCGCGTTCTATCCGCATTGCTACAAACCCATCGTGCGCCGCAACACGCCGCTACCCGCGACGCGCACCGAGCGGTTCTTCACTGCGCACGACTACCAGGAGGAGGTGGACATCCACGTCTACGAGGGCGAGGACGAGGACGCGCTGCGCAACATCCTGGTGGGCGACTTTCGCATCGAGGGCCTGACGCCCATGCGCGATGGCAATGAAGTGCTTTGCCGCATGAGCCTCGACCTCGACGGCATCCTGCACGTCACCGCCATCGAAAAGCGCACAGGACTCTCCAAGCACATCAAGATCGCGCACGCGCTCGAGACCAAGACCGACGAGGAGATCGAGGCGGCTCGCAAGCGCCTTGAGTCGCTCTTTGCCTCGCGCGGCGATGCGGACCCCTTCGACGTCGAGGACCAGGAAGAAGACGAAGGCAAGGATTTCCAGGTGATCGAAGGCGGCAAGGCTGGATGCGAAGACAGCGGCGACACGGCCGCCTCCAGCGCCTCGACCGAAGAAGCGCGGCAGTTGGTCGAGCACGCCCGCGCGCAGCTCGCGAGTGTCCACGAGGAAGACCGCGAAGAGATCGTCGATCTGAATCAGGCTATCGAATCCGCGCTCGAAGCCGGCGACGAGCAGGCGCTCAAGGAAGCCATGGAAGGTCTGCGCGAACTGCTGTTTTTCGTCGAGGGCCGCCGATGAGCGCCGATCCTCCTCCCCTCGGCGCACTTGCGGACATCGCAGCATCCGCGGCCTGCCCCGTTTGCCGCGCGCGCTTCCGCAGCGCAGTGACCTGTTCACGCTGCGGCGCGGACCTTGGCCCGCTGCTTGTGCTTTCGGCGCGCGCCTTCCGCCTGCGGCAGAAAGCGCGCACGCTGCTGCGCGAGGGCGATTTCCGCCAGGCGCTTGGCTGCGCGGTAGAAGCCGAATGCCTGCACGCGACTCCTCACGGCGCCCTGCTGCGCGCCGTCTGCGCCTGCCTAGCGTGACGCAACAGATCTCTTGTCGATCCGCCTTTGAGGATCAGTCGAAGGCCCCATCCTTTATCGGAACGTCATCGATCGTAGTTACGACGAACTCAATCCGATCCAACCCTGCCCAAGCCCGGCGCATATCTGGCTTCCCACTGAATTCATACTTCGATGAATTTCTCAAACATCTCGGCTTTGAGCCGATTTCGATGGAGCCGCCTGCATGATGCACTCCGCAGCCAGTCGTCGAAAACGCCCTGGAGCAAGCCTCCCGCCTCGAGCTCTCGCCCGTCCGGAGACGGCGCAAGTACGCAAAGTGTCTTGAGATCTTTGGCTGGCTCTGTCTGAGAATCTCGACGAAATAGCAGACGCAGACTTCTTGGCCATTCATAAGGTTCAAGAGCCTGAGCCGAGTGCGATCGGCGAGCGCGGCAAACAGGAGCGCCAGGTCGTAGCTTTTCGGGGAATGACTCATACTTTCCATTATATGCGGCTTGACAGATGCGTCCAGTTGGAAATACATTCGCTTTAACGTATGCGAGGAGATGCAATCATGGAATCGACGACCGGCGTTCAGGAACAGGTAAGAGAAAAGTATGGAATCGCCGTGCGGGCTGTAACGCAATCCGGCAGTGTGCAGGCATGCTGTGATCCCGGCCTTCGCTGCTGCGATCCGGTCACCACCAATCTCTACGATGGGGATCAAACGGACGTAATTCCAGAAAAAGCGGTCAAGGCTTCTCTCGGGTGCGGCAATCCGACCGCACTAATCGATCTTCAGCCTGGAGAAACCGTACTCGATCTTGGCTCGGGAGGCGGCATCGATGTGCTGCTCTCGGCGAAGCGGGTCGGGCCAACCGGCAAAGCTTACGGCCTGGACATGACGGACGATATGCTGGCACTCGCACGCGAAAACCAGAAGCAGGCGGGCGTCACAACTGTGGAGTTCCTGAAGGGCGAAATCGAGAACATCCCGCTGCCCGACAACTCCGTCGATGTCATCATCTCGAACTGCGTCATTAATCTTTCCGCCGACAAAGATCGGGTTTTCCGTGAAGCTTTTCGCGTGCTGAAACCCGGCGGACGGTTCGCTGTCTCCGATGTAGTCGTTCGCGGAACTGTGCCGGAAGCTGTACGCAAGAGCATGTTGCTCTGGGTGGGCTGTATCGCTGGCGCCCTCGAAGAGAGCGACTACATCGCGAAGCTGAAGAGTGCCGGATTCGAGGATGCTACTGTCGAGTCCACGCGTGTGTACAACGTCGAAGATGCCCGCCATTTCCTCACCGACGCCGGCCTTGACGTGGACGCAATCACTCCTCAGGTGAACGAGAAGTTTTTCAGCGCCTTTATTCGTGCCGGTAAGCCCAAAGCCGTCTGCTGCCAGCCGGGATGCTGCATGCCCGCTCTGACGGGAGCAAAGGAATAACAATCATGGCCGATCATTACAACATCCTGTTCCTCTGCACGGGCAACTCTGCGCGCTCGATTATGGCCGAAGTGATCTTAAACCACAAAGGCAAGGGCAGATTCACGGCTTACAGCGCAGGCAGCCATCCCACCGGACAGCCGCGGCCGGAAGCACTCCAGCAGATCAAATCTGCAGGTCTCTCAACCGCAGGTTTGCGCAGTAAGTCCTGGGACGAGTTCTCGGGTCAGGGAGCGCCGAAGCTCGACTTCGTTTTCACTGTATGCGACAACGCCGCGAAGGAGCAGTGTCCCTACTGGCCTGGGCAGCCCATGACGGCGCATTGGGGTATTGCTGATCCAGCGGCAGTCAAGGGCACTCCCGAGGAAATCGGCCGCGCGTTTCGTGATGCCTTCACTGTGCTTGACCGCAGGATCGGGCTGTTTCTTTCGCTGCCTCTCGCGACGCTTGAGGACATGGCGATCAAACGCGAAATCGACCAAATCGGCCGTTCGTAGGAGGCAACAGTGAAAAAGAGTCGGTTGTCTTTTCTGGATCGCTATCTGACCGGATGGATCTTCTTCGCCATGGCGCTCGGCGTGGCCCTCGGCTGGCTTGCTCCGGGAGTCGTGCCGTTCTTAAACCGCTTCAGTATCGGCGTAACTTCAATTCCAATCGCCGCCGGCCTGATTCTGATGATGTACCCGCCGTTCACGCGCGTCCGCTATGAAGAACTCCACGAGGTGTTCCGCAACAAGCGAGTGTTGGGGCTCTCACTGGTGCAGAACTGGCTAATCGGGCCTGTGCTCATGTTCGCTCTCGCAATCGTGTTCCTGCGCAGCTATCCCGAGTACATGGCCGGGCTCATCATGATCGGGCTCGCACGCTGCATCGCCATGGTCATCGTCTGGAACGAGCTAGCGAAGGGGGACACGCAATACGCAGCCGGGCTGGTGGCGTTCAACTCGCTATTCCAGGTCTTCTTCTACTCCGTCTACGCCTGGGTGTTCGTCACGGTACTGCCCGGCTGGTTTGGCTTGCGCGGAGCCGTGGTCAACATCTCCATCGGCGAGATCGCAAAGAGTGTTTTCATCTATCTAGGTATCCCGTTTATCGCCGGCTTCCTTACGCGCACGGTTCTGGTTCGAGCAAGGGGGCGCGAATGGTGCGACCGGAGCTTTGTTCCGCGTGTCGGCCCACTTACCCTTGTGGCCCTCCTGTTCACCATCGTCGTGATGTTCTCACTCAAGGGAAGCTACATCGTGCGTCTGCCGCTCGATGTGCTGAGAATCGCGCTTCCGCTACTCATCTATTTCGTCGTGATGTTCCTGGTCTCTTTTTACATGGGCCGTAAGTTGGGCGCAGACTACTCGAAGACAACCACACTCTCCTTCACGGCAGCCTCCAATAACTTCGAGCTCGCGATTGCGGTTGCAGTCTCGGTGTTTGGCATCAATTCGGGTGCTGCATTTGCGGCTGTGATCGGGCCGCTCGTCGAGGTTCCCGTCATGATCGCATTGGTGAACCTGGCGCTTTATTTCCAACGCCGTTATTTTGCAAATCCGGAATCGGCGGATGTCGAAATGGTCTGCGTTTCCGGCACCAGATGATTCGGAAGACCCTCAGCCGTAATGTGCTTGGCTGAAGAGTACCAAAGCGCGGAGCAGAGATTCCCTAGCCCCTAGTCCCGAGTCCCTGGTCCCTGCTACTCTGAACCTTCATCGTCCATGTTCGCGACTTCCCAGCACGCGCACTTCATCGGTATCGGCGGCATCGGCATGAGCGGCATTGCCGAGATTCTGCTCAACCTGGACATGAAGGTCTCGGGCTCCGATTTGCGCCGCAGTCCGATCACGGAGCGGCTGGCGCAACTGGGCGCAACCATCTACGAAGGCCACGCAGCGGAGAACATCGCCGGCGCCACGGTGGTGGTGACCAGCTCAGCTGTGAGCGCCAATAATCCCGAAGTGCTGGAAGCTCACGCGTGCAAGGTTCCCGTGATCCAGCGCGGGGAGATGCTGGCCGAGCTGATGCGGCTCAAGTACGGTATCGCCATCGCCGGCATGCACGGTAAGACCACGACCACCTCGATGGTGGCCGCGGTGCTGGCCGCGGGCGGGCTCGATCCGACCATCGTGGTGGGCGGCCGTGTGGACGCGCTGGGGTCGAACGCGCGCCTCGGCAGCTCGCAGTATCTGGTCGCCGAAACCGACGAGAGCGACCGCTCGTTCCTCAAGCTTTCGCCCATCCTGGCGGTGGTCACGAATCTCGACCGCGAGCACATGGATTGTTATCATGACATGGCCGACGTGGAGCGTTCGTTCCTCGAATTCATGGACCGCGTGCCGTTTTACGGCGCGGTAACAGCCTGCGCGGACGACGCGCTGCTCAAGGCGATTCTGCCGCGGGCCAGGCGGCGCATCTTCACATACGGGCAGGACGCGGAAGCGGATTTTCGCCTCGAATTTCTTGAGGTGGCAGGGAATTATTTCTCGCGCTTCCGGGTGATTACGGCCACGGAGCCGCTGGGGCCGTTCGAGCTGCACGTGCCCGGCAGGCATAATGTGCTCAACGCCACCGCGGCCGTGGCCATCGCGCGCCAGCTTGAGATCGCGCCGCAAAAGATTGCGCAGGGCCTCAACGATTTTCGCGGCGTCGATCGCCGCTTCCAGCAGCGCGGCACCGCGCGCGGCGTAACCGTGGTCGACGACTACGGGCATCACCCCACGGAGATTCGCGCCACGCTGGCTGCGGCGCGCGAATACCATCCGCGCAGCATCCACGTGGTTTTTCAGCCTCACCGGTTCACCCGCACGCGCGATCTTCTGGATGAGTTCGCAGATGCATTTGCCGGCGCCGACACCGTCATCGTGCTGCCCATTTACGCGGCTAACGAGGAGCCGATTCCGGGCGTGACCGCGGAACGGCTTGCCGAGCGCATCGCGGGGCCGCGCGTCCGCTTCACGCCGGATTTCGCAGCGGCGGTCGAAGCAGTGGTAGCCGAGGCACACGAAGGCGACCTGATCCTGACCCTGGGCGCGGGCAGCGTGAGCCAACTGGCTCCGCAGATTTTGGCCGCGCTCGTAAATGCTTCGGCCTATTGACTCCTGCATAAATCATGACCACGGACAGGCAATGTAACAAATAGGTGCTCAGGTTTCTGCCCGAGAACCTACACCTAGACCAAAGGGAAGCGCCGACCTTCTTCAAGATCGGCGCAAGCGTGCGTTGGCTCTGCTGGAGCTGCCGCTGCAGAAATAAGGCCGATATTCCGCACCTGTTCGTGGTCATGAGACAGGCCGCCCAGAACCAAGTCAGGAGCGGAATCTTGGTTCCATGAAGGATGGTCCCGAAGGTCAACGAAACCCGGTGCCGGCACTTGGCACATTGACGGCGCCGCTGGTTCACCAATTCGTAACCATACGGATGACTGCAGCGAGGACAAGCGAACCCATCTGGCCAGCGACACGCCTCCAGATACTGCTGGCAGGACTCTTCGCTGGCGAAGTCGGCTTCAAACTCCCGGACTGGCCTGGGGAATGAAGGACGCGGCACTCCTCTACACTATCCTTGCTGAAGCAACCAGATAATCAGAAGCGGTCGGTGGGGGCCGAATCCGAATCTGCCCGGTCAATAGTCCGCTTGACCCAAAAGTATAGTTTTTTGTGCTATAGTTTATAGTGCTAGAGAAGGATATACAAGTTTTCAAGACACGCTGGTTCGCTCGGTTTGCCAAGCGTGAAGGGATTGAGGATCGAAGCCTGATCGAGGCGATCAAACGGGCTGAACGCGGCCTGATCGATGCCGATTTGGGTAGTGGACTCATCAAGCAGCGCGTGGCGCGGCGGGGTGCTGGACGATCCGGCGGATACCGCACGATCATTGCGTATCGGGCGAAGGATTTGGCGATATTTCTTTCTGGTTTCGCAAAAAGCGAGTTGGACAACATGGGCCCAAGCGAGTTGCAGTCATTGCGGAGGATTGCCGCCGATTGGCTGAGAGCAGATCGCACAGCCATTCAGGAAAACCTGGAGGAGGGGCGGTTGCAGGAGGTTGAAAATGGCTAAGAAGATGAATAATTTGGTCGAATCGATCCTTGAGAATGCCAGGGATTTGCGCGATGCGGGTCTCATGAATGATGAGGAATATCGCCAGATCACCGTTCGGCATCTTGGTGCGAAGCCTCTCCCGGCTGCTAAGCCGATCAAGGGCAAGGAAATTCAGAGAATGAGGGAAAGTGCGAATCTGAGTCAGGCCGCGTTTGCGCGCTACCTTAATCTCACCCCGGGCTATATCTCGCAGTTGGAGCGGGGTGTCAAGCAGCCCAAAGGCCCGGCACTGGCGTTGCTCAACGTGATCCGGCGCAAGGGGTTTGAGACGATCCTGTAGACAGGTACGGCGGATATTTCTCCGGCAACTTCCGTCGCTGTGCCCCGGTGCGCAAAATCCACAGCACCCCGTTCAGCACCGCCCGCGTATCCGCTGGCGGACGACCCCGCCCGTCGGCCCGCTGGGGAAACCGCAAAAGCGGTTCCACCCTCGCCCACTCCGCATCCGTCACTTCTCCCCGTGCCCGCATTCGCGTTTTCGCGGCACCGCCAGCGCCATCTCCTTTGTGCCGCTATCCACTGCAAAACACAAGCAAAATCAACCTTCAGGCATTTATCAGACAGGTTCTAAACAAAAATTCCAATTTCGTGAGTAAGACTGCCGAGATGGATTTGGAGATTCTCCCGGCAGGAGATGAGTGGAAGAAGAGCGTCATTGAGCAGGGTGTGGCTGCGTGGACCGCTCCACCGGGGCCTTACAGCAACCCTCCATCACCGGAGGTTTTGAAGCACCAGCAGGATGAAGCAGCGCCGTGTAACCTTGGGCACACGCGACGCAGCGATAGCGTTGGCCGCCCTTTTGAGCCGCGGAATCGACTATCTCATGCCGATGGAGCCATATCACTATGGGGTCAATCAGTACCAATGTTCGGATTTACGATCTTTGGAGCAGAAGCTGATGCAGTTTCCGGCTGGCTCAACATTCAGCGTTGCCCATACCGGAAGCCTCCTCGACGGCTGGGACGACTGGGCTGCAATTGGTGAATTTCTGAGAAGCCACGGCTACTCATTCAGGAATTAGCCGCGACTGAGTTCTCGTCGATTCAGGCAAAGAACACAAGATTGAGACGACCTTCGCCAATTGTTGCGACGGTGCGTACTTGGCCGGGGCGCAATCGCGCTGATTCAAGCTACACGATCACACTGCTTAAAGGCCCATCCCTATATCGTGTCCGAAAGCAATTTCCTTCCGAGGCATCGGCGTCTCGATTTTCTGTGCCGGAGGATGAGTGAGGCCATGTTCTTGTGAAGGATAAATCTGGGCCCGAACTCGCGCCAACTCCGTGGCAGGCGGGCGCGCGGAGGAAATGCCCAGTGATTCGTGCAGTTGCTCACGGTCACTCGTGACGATTGCGATTTCACTGCGGCCACGGGAAGCGCCGACATAAAACAACTCCTGTTTCATGGCATCGGCGGAGAGAATGACTCCGTCGACCGTCTTGCCTTGGCTGCGATGCGCGGTAATGGCGTAGCCGTGATCGAATTGGTAATAATTCGCCGGCATTGCACGACCATCCTCAAGTTGAAGGCGTCCCCTTTCGATACCACGCACCGTCACCAGCTCGCCATTTGTGGCGCGGAAACCCGCATCTCGGCGATTGGCCGTAAGCATGAGCCGGTCGCCCGGAGCAACGTCAATGGATTGCCGCTCGTGGACGGAAAAGGAGCACGTCTGTGCTGGTGCAAAACTGCTCTCCTCGCCACGTGCATTGCGAGCGATCACCGCGCCAGAGTCAACTCGGCTGACGGTGAACGACTCGTGTTTCTCCATACCCCTTGCTGCCCGATGCACTACCAGCACCTGCCCCTCACGGTAGTTCGCCAGATCACGTTTCTGTGCCTCCGTCCATTGCAGCGGGACGTATCGATCCATCGTGACGCTTTGGCTGAGATGACCGCGCTCAGAAAGGTCATTGCGAATCGCGCGAGTGACACGGCCAATTTCCTCATGCGTGGGCGCGACAACCAAAACACGCCGCGACGGATCGGCGGTCATCTCCCGGTAAAGGTCAGCAACCGCCCCAGGGTCGACGCATATCAAACTCCGAGTAATTTGAGCAGGTAGGGAGGGTCCCAGGCGGCTTTAAGGCGTTTTCCTTTGATGCCGCGTTTGAGCGTGGTCTCTTGTTTGAGCAGGTTGAGGGCGATACGGTTAAGCAGAGAAAAGTTCTGCGCAGCGTTTCCGGCGCGTTTGCGGCTCAGGTCTCGAAGGTCATCTATGCAGTCCTGTCTCGGAGCGTGTTACTGGGGGTGCTAAGGAGGGTACCGAATGGAAATTTCAGACGCTTTCCCATAGTATTTGCCCGATGGTCTCATCTGGTGTACCGGCGAGCAGCGGGGGTTGCGACGCCGGCACGCTTTTTGACCTACATCTCCTTCACGCCTTCGACAAACGCCTTGAGCTTGCGCGAGCGCGAAGGGTGACGCAGTTTGCGCAGCGCCTTGGCTTCGATCTGGCGGATGCGCTCGCGCGTTACCTGGAAGCTCTGGCCCACTTCTTCGAGCGTGTGCTCGGAGCCGTCTTCGAGGCCGAAGCGCATCTTGATGACGCGCTCCTCGCGCGGCGTGAGGGTGCGCAGGACCTGCGAAGTGTACTCTTTGAGGTTTACGCTGATCACCGCTTCGGACGGCGAGACGGCCTGGCGGTCCTCGATGAAGTCGCCGAGGTGCGAATCCTCTTCTTCGCCGATGGGCGTTTCGAGAGAGATTGGCTCCTGCGCAATTTTGAGCACCTTGCGCACCTTGGCTACCGGAATATCCATGCGGCGGGCGATCTCTTCGCTCGACGGCTCGCGGCCCAGCTCCTGCACCAACTGACGGCTGGTGCGGATGAGCTTGTTGATGGTCTCGATCATGTGCACAGGGATGCGGATGGTGCGCGCCTGGTCGGCGATGGCGCGGGTAATCGCCTGGCGAATCCACCACGTGGCGTAGGTGGAGAACTTGTAGCCGCGGCGATATTCGAACTTGTCCACCGCCTTCATCAGGCCGATGTTGCCCTCCTGAATCAGGTCGAGGAACTGCAGGCCGCGGTTGGTGTACTTTTTGGCGATGGAGACAACCAAGCGCAGGTTGGCTTCAATCAGCTCGCGCTTGGCCTGTTCGGCGTCCATGTCGCCCTGGATCATCTCGCGCTGGGTGCGCTTCAATTCCGCAATCGACACACCCGCGTCGGCTTCGATCTTTTCGAGATCGATACGGCAGTTCTTCTGCTGGCGCCGGTACTCTTTCTTCAGCTCGTCGCTCTTGGAGGCTTCGTGTTTCTGGTCGAGAGAACGGATCTGGCGCTCCAGCGTGCGCATGGTGTCGACCGTCTTGTTGACCTTGTCGAGCAACCGCTTGCGCTCCATCGCCGTGTACTTGAGCTCGCGCACGATGCGCGAGATGTACACCTTCTCGCGGGCCATGGCCCAGCGCAGCTTGCGCTGCTCGCGTATCTTGGGTTTGGGCGCATTGGCGGGAAGCGCAACGACTTTCTCTTCGAGCTGCGCAATCTTCTTCTGGTGCTTGACCAGTGCATCGATGCGAGCTACGGTGGCGCGAACGCGCGCCACGACCACCTCTTCGGTGAGCTCTTCCTCATCGAAAACCACCACTTCCTTCACATTGCGCACGCCGCGCTTCAGGTCCTCGCCCAGCGCCGCAATCTCGCGGATCACGATGGGCGAGCGGGAAATGGCTTTGAGCACGCGCATCTGCCCGCGCTCGATGCGCTTGGCGATCTCCACTTCGCCTTCGCGCGTGAGCAGTGGCACGGTGCCCATCTCGCGCAGGTACATGCGCACCGGGTCGTTGGTTTTCTCCAGCGTGCCCGGCGTCAGGTCGAGCTCCACATCCTCGCCCTCTTCCAGCTCGAATTCCTTGTCGCCGGGAAACTTGGGCGTGTCGAGCAGGTCGATGCCCTGCGTGCCGATCGTAGTGATCAGATCGTCAAGATCGTCGGCCGTACCAATCTCATCCGGCAACATGTCGTTGACATCGTTGTAGGTGAGATAGCCCTTCTCTTTGCCTGTCTCGATCAGAGTGTCGATCTCGTGTTCGAATTTGTCTTCAATCGCCAATGTGTGTCCCTACTCTCTGGAGGGCGGAACGGAATGCTCACGATCGCCCTGATCTCAATAAAAAACGCGCCGCAAGCCAGTCTTTGCTGCTCAGCCGCGGCCAAGCACATTCGATGCCGCGGCCTTAGGTGAAGCCGTCTTCCGCGCAGACGCTTAAACGGCCTGGTGCAGAACGCGATTCGATGCCTGCGCACGCCAAATTCATTATGCGCAAGGGCGCGTACACTTATAGCGTCCGCTCAAAGAGCGGGCTCATATTTTGCTCGGAACAGGATGGCGGCGCTTTCAGGTTTCGCCTGGATCAGCCCGCGAGCCGCAGCTCATGTGTGGGGCAAAAGGGCGCACATCCCATAGAGATCAATAGATTACCACAAACCTCTCATCCGCCAAAGAAAAATCGATTCAGTTGACCCGCAATCCGCTGTTTCCCGCCGGAACGTCGCCGCGTAACCGCCTCCCGCTCCTGCATTTATTAGACGTTCACAGAGTGAGATGGACGCAAAAAGCCCTCGGTCGATTTTGCGGCCGAATCGAGGAAACTGGAGACATGTTTCCGTTGCCATTCGCAAGAGGCGGCCAGTTTACCGGTTCGCCAATAAAAAGCGAGGTGGATGCGTCAACGGGAAATCGACCTATATTTATGTAAGCTACTTATTCTAATACATGTCATGTTTTGATGGGCTTCATTTGCACCTAAATTTGGTGCAGAGCGTTTGATTGCCCTTTCGCCTAACTTTCCCAGTCGCTTCCCGGCTTGCGGTTGTGCAGCTCGCGGAGGGCGCGGTCCAGCTCCAGTTTTTGCTGGGTCAGGAAGGACAGCTCGGCGTAGTCGCCGCGGCGTTCGGCATCGGCGATGCGGGTGCGGAGCTCGCGCTGGCGGCGCTCGACGGAGCGCTCCTGAACCTCCTGGATGGCGCTCTCTACCTCAGCCTCGGTGGGCGGGTGCGATTCCTGGAGCAGCGCTTCGGCCAGCAGCGCGCGCTGAGCCTCGTCTTCGACTACGTCCATGGGATCGCGGGCTGCGCGCCGGGCCAGAACCTGCAAGGCTGGAAATGCTCCGAGATGCTCAAATGAAGAGGGCTGCTGCTCGATGGCCTGGGTTGCGATACGTCGCGCTGCTTGGTAAACGGGGTCAGTGACCGCCAGCGCGCGCAGCAATGCCCGCTCCACTTCGGTCAGCGCCGCCGGGCGTGTTTCCAACCGCTCGCGCCGCTTGAGCGCGGCTTGGCGCAGCTCCTCGCGCAGCACCGCGGAGTCGATACCCAGCTTTTGCGCGGCGTCGGCGGCAAACTGGTCCCGCGCCAGCTTCTCGGGAATACGCCGGATGTGGGGCAGAAGGAAATTCATGGCTTTCACCTTCTGCTCGGCGCTGGCGCCCGGGAACATCTGCCGGGCACGCTCAATTAAATAGTCCGACTGGCGCCGCGCACCGCGGATGGCCTGCTTGTACGCTTCCACGCCGCGCTCGCGGATAAACCGGTCGGGGTCGAGGCCGTCTTCAAGGGTGACGATCTTGATGGAGAAACCCTCCTCGGTGAGAAGGGCGATGGATTTTTCGGCCGCAGTCGCGCCGGCGGCGTCGGGGTCGAAGTTGACCGCGACCTGCGAAGTGTGGCGCTGCAGAAGCCTCACTTGCTGTTCGGTGAAAGCCGTCCCGCTGGTCGCGATCACGTTCTGAAAGCCGCGCAGGAAAACCGAGATGCAATCCATCTGGCCTTCTACCAGCAGCGCGAACTCCATCTGCCGGATGGCCGTTTTTGCCTTGTCGAGATTGAAGAGCACGTGGCTCTTTGAATAGAGCGGTGTCTCCGGGGAGTTCAGGTATTTGGGACCGGCCTTCTCGCCGGTTTCAAGGGTGCGCGCGGTGAAGGCGATCACGCGTCCGCTTTCGTTCGCAATGGGAAACATGATGCGCTTGCGGAAGCGGTCGTAGAGCGGGCCGTACTGCGGCTGGCCATCGAGGCCCGTGCCGGTTTCCTTGGCGCTGAAGAGTCCGCTGGCACGCAGGGTTTCGGCGTCGGCAATGCCTGAAAGCCGGTCGCGCAGGGCGTTGAAGCTGTCGGGTGCGTAGCCGATGCTGAAGGTCTTGATGCCGTTGGCGTCGAGTCCGCGGCCGGCAAGGTATTCTCGCGCCAGCGCACCTTCCGGCGCGCGCAACTGCTCCTCGAACCAGGCTGCCGCGGCCTCGTGCAGGTCGAGCAGCTTCATGCGCAAGCGCGCTTCGGCGGCCTGCTCGGGCGAGGAGAATTCGCGTTTGGGCAGCGGGATTCCGGCCTTTTGCGCGACAATGCGCACCGCTTCAGGAAACGTGACGTTCTCGATTTTGCCCACGAAGGTGAACACGTCGCCCGAAACTCCGCAGCCGAAGCAATGAAAGAACTGCCGCGCCGCATGCACGGAAAACGACGGCGATTTTTCCTTGTGGAAGGGACAGAGGCCGGAGTAGTTCTGCGCGCCGGCTTTGCGCAGGCGGATGTAGCCCTCGACGATTTTGACGATGTCGACCTGCTGCTTGACGGATTGGGCGAAGTCAGTCACGCGGGAGCTTTGCTTCAGCATAAGGCGCGTCCGGCCCCGCCATCGCCAACCAGCCGTCGTGGAATGGTGGATAACCGGCAGGGAATTGAAATTCGTTGCGAATCGCGGTATTCTTAGGTTGCGACGAATTTGTCCGCCAGGCAGTTTTCCCGTG
>JASHRF010000114.1 GCA_030037545.1 Acidobacteriaceae bacterium
CCGCACGCAGAGCATAATCCCGTTGTTCGGCGTCCTCTTTGCACAAGGCCAGATAGGGCGCCACAAACGCCCACTCTTCGTCCGTCACGTCGCTGGGGTAACCGCTGCGTTCGCGTTTCTCCATGCCACCAGCATGAAGAACCTCACCGCAAAAGCTTCATCCCAATGAAAACAAACGTACAAAGTTAATAACAGGCCCTAAGGAATTCCTAAAGATTCCACGCCGGAACACGCGCGGCGACGCCTCAATTCGCTGCGGCAGGTTAAATTGCTCGCCTGAAGGGTAAAATTGAGCTTCTATGTTTAGGCTTGCAGCATAATTGGAGCAATTTACGGGTTAATTCATGCCCGAATTATCCGATTTACCCGTAAATCGACGCCACCTGCGCCAAAGACAATCTGGGCACCGGCGCGTCGCGGACCGGCGCTCTTTCGTCTGTGCTTCCTGAGCTTCCGCCCATCCGCGCCGGCACCTCTAACGCCGGCCGTTAGATGCACCGCAGCATTTACTCCGGGACTCCGCAGACGAACCCGTAAATTTATCCGCGCCTTACGTTTCCAGTTATTAGTGACCGAGCCTTCAATACGCATGGTTCACCAAAAGCCCGTGCGGAACGCCTCCAGCTTTCTGGCAGCGTCAAGCAATGACTGAAATGGAACGGCAGGATACATCTGCCCGCACGCGCTCGAGCAGTTGAGGGAGGAATGACCATGGCATTCAAGAAGATTCTGGCGGCGCTGGCGCTAGTGGCGTGTGGGTTGGCCGCGCCGCTGCTGGCCCAATCGGACCGAGCCACGATCCTGGGAACGGTGAAGGACCCGTCGGGGGCGGTGCTGCCCGGCGTACATGTTCTGGTAACCGACCTGGGCACCGGCTTGACGCGCACGGAGGTGACCGGCGCCGCGGGTGCATACCGCGTCGACGACCTGTCTATCGGCAGCTATTCCGTCACGTTTTCGCTTAACGGCTTCAAAACCCTGGAGCGCAAGGGCATCACGCTGCTCATCAGCCAGGTGGCAGAGATCGACGCCACTTTGCAGGTCGGCGGGACCTCGGAGACGGTGGTGGTGAGCTCGGCCGCGCCCATCCTGCAATCGGATACTTCGACCCTGGGCGCCAACCTGAACAGCGAAGCAGTAACCGAGCTGCCTATGAACGTAGCGGGCAGCCGCAACCTGTCGAACTTCATGTTCGACTACCTCCCCGGAGTGGAGGGCTCCGATTATAGCTCGCACATCGACGGCGGAATGGCCTTCACGAAGGAGGTGCTGATCGATGGCACTTCGGCGGTTTCTCAGTTGGGCGGCTATCTGAGCGAATCGCAGCCACCCATGGAGGCGGTCGAGGAATTCGAGGCCGATACCTCGGGCATCAGCGCCGACGCCGGCCGCACCGGCGGCGGAGTCTTCAAATACGAGTTGAAGTCGGGCACCAACCAAATCCACGGATCGTTGTTTGGCTTTGTGCACTCGACGGATCTGGATGCGATTGGCGCCACGGGCCATCTTTCGGCAGATGAGGACCCCGCCAACGCGGCGGTCGATCTGCTCAAACAGGACTCGATGTCCGACTGGGGCGGGAGCTTTGGCGGAGCGATTGTGAAGGACAAGCTCTTCTACTTTGGGTCCTTCGAGCGCTACATGCAGTCGATGTGGTTGCTGGGCGCGCCTTCGCGCACCGTTCCGACGGACGCGATGATGGGACTGAATTCAAATGGAAGCGTGGCCACATACGCCGACTTGAGCCCCATGCTGACCACGAGCGCGGTGCTTACGACCGATGCATGTGGCAACACGGTCTACCAGGGATCGGTCTATGACCCGGCGACCAATCTGAGCTGCGTGTTTCCGAACAACCAGATTCCCACCAGCCGGATCAGTCAGGTCACGGCGCAGATTTTGCAGTTGTATCACCAGTATTACAAGCCCCAAACCTCGCTCACGCTGAACGACGCCGGGCCCGGGTACCAGCCCGACCCGTGGTTCCACAATACGCAGTCGAGCATCAAGATGGACTACAACCTGAGCCCGCGGCAGCACATTGCCGGCTCATTCTACTGGGACGATTATCCGCGCATCAACGCCGACCAGGGCGGTGCGTGGTCGCCCACCGCGCCCGATGGCGGTCCCATGGCCAACTCCTACTGGCACGACACCACAGCGCCGGGCGCGCGCTTGAACGACGCTATCACCATCTCGCCAAACTTGCTCAACACCGTCTACGGCACCTTCAACCGATTTCGCGTTCCCAGCATTGCGGTTTCGCAGACTGGGCATTGGGATGACAAACTGCTCGGCTACAGTGGAGCGGGGAACTTCCCGCTCATCTATTTCGATACCGGCGAATATACCAACGGCGCCAATTACCAGAATGGCTGGAATTTCTCGCCCATCGGCAGCCAGTACAATGACTATTACGTTGCCAATACGTTCGTCTACAACGACGAGATAGTGTGGAACCGCGGCCGCCACAACCTGAAATTCGGCGTGGAGTTCCGCGCCATGCAGTTCAACTACACCACCGACGACAACACATTTACAGGCGGATATCCGATCCTCTTCGACCCCAGCACGACCGCCGGCTACGGATATCAGCAGACCGGCAATGCGTTCGCTTCGTTCCTGCTCGGAGACGTCTACAACGCCGAGAACAACAACCCCGACAACGAATACGGCCGGCGCAAAGCCTTCTCGTGGTATATCAGCGACAACATCAGGGTCAATCAACGGCTGACGGTCGACCTAAGCCTGCGCTGGGATTTCAACAATCCCTACAAGGAAAAGTACGGCCACTGGTCGAACTTCGAGCTAGGTGACCTGAACCCGATCACCGGGCTGATGGGCACCTACGAGTACCTGAAAAATGGCAGCCAGTCGTTTGAGCGCCGTCAGGATCCGTACAACTACTCCCCGCATCTTGGCGTCGCCTACAAGCTCACCGACAAGATGGTCGCGCGCGGCAATTTCGCGGTGTTCTTTACGCCTCTCAACCTGAATACCTGGGGCGCCGTTCCCTATCAGCAGGACGGCGACATCAGCTTCCACAAGATCACCCAGGAGGGCCACTTCGACTGGGACAACGGCTACAGCCCTGTCGCCACGCCGCAATCGGCTTACAACGCCGCTTACCAGGCGGCCGATATGGTCAGCATCGATCCGCGTTCACTCACGCCGGGGAACACCTGGCAGTACAACGTAGGAGTGCAGCGCGAACTGGACTCGAAAACGAGGCTCGATGTGAACTGGATACAAAGCCGCAGCACGCACCTGCAAAGCGGCTATTTTGATACCAATCAGCCGACGTTCACCGATTACCAGAATTACGTGGTGGCCGGAACCATGGTCTCCGGTTACAACGGCTATTACAGCGCGGCTTGCCCCGGCGCCAATGGAGATGACTGGTGGTGTATAACGCCATATCCGCAAGCAGCCACCAATTATAGCTCCATGTTCGGCGTTGCCGCTCCTCTGGGCAATGCCGACTACAAGAGCATGCAGTTCCTTGTGACGCGCCGTTCGGCGCGCGGGCTCTCGCTGATGGGCAGCTACAACTGGTCGCGCTCGCACGGCGATATCGACTCCGATTTTCAGGAGCCGTGGTGGGGCGGCCCGTTGCAGAACATCTATGACCTGAAGGATGAAGCCAAGGATATCGAGGACTTCGACCAGACCCACATCGTCAAGGGTTATATCATCTACAACCTGCCCTTCGGCCGGGGCAAGATGCTGATGGCAACGGCGAGCCCGCTTGCCGACGCATTTGTGGGCGGGTGGTCACTCGATGGCGACTTCCACTACAACACCGGCACACCGATCTCTGTGCACTCCACCAATTCCTACCCGGGTTTCAACTCGGTTTACGTCAACCTTGCTCCCGGTTGCAAGCTGACCAATGGCGCAGGGCGCAAGATCAACGGGCAGTGGCTGAATACCAGTTGTTTTCAGAACCCCAACCCTGGCGTGGGCTGGTGGGTGAGTTACGACCCCAGCGTGCCGCAACTGGGCACGGCTGGCGACTACCAGTCGCAGGTTCGTAATCCGGGGCTGGCCACGGAGGACCTTGGCTTGCACAAGAGCCTGGCCGTCGGCCCAGAGGGCCAATACAACTTCACGTTCCGGCTGGAGTTCTTCAACGTCTTCAACCGCGATGCGCTGGGTGGGCCTGATACCAATATGGCAGACGGCACCTTCGGCCAGATCCTCAGCTACGGCGGATTGGGCGGCCGCGTGGGTCAGTTGGGCATGCGGTTGACCTTCTGACGGTAAGCCGAGCCGCAGATTGCGGGATCTCGTAAGGAGATCCCGCAATCTGCGAATCGTCCACTGGAATCCTTAAAGGGAAAAACTCAAGTATGTTCGCTAGCGCAAATTTCGGGACCCGATGGGCGTTGGGAATCTGCGTCCTGGTGGCCAGTTGCGGCGGGGGTGGTGGTGGAACCACAACGCAATCGAATCCGCCAGCAGCCACGCCCACCATCTCCACCGCTGCCGCGCAGAACGGCGCGGTAATCGTGACGCTGGCCACCACGACTTCGGGTGCCAGCATCTACTACACGGTCGACGGCTCAACGCCAACCACCAGCTCGCCGGAGTACGAAGCGCCGTTTCTGGTGGCATCGAATCTGACGGTCAATGCCATCGCCGACGCTCCGGCCTATACGGCCAGCAGCGTGGCCACGCAGGCATTCTCGCCCAACATTCCTTCGGGCACGCTGGTATGGAGCGACGACTTCGGCAATTCCACGGGCGCCAACATCCAGCCCAACCCGCAGGTGTGGACTTACGATACGGGAGGCGGCGGCTGGGGCAACGATGAGCTTGAAACCTACTGCGGATGGAATTCGTCCGCCTCGCCGTGCAGCACCGCCAACCCAAACGTGTACGTGGGCACCGACGGCTATTTGCACATCGTGGCCCAGAACCCATCGGCCGGGGTGTACACTTCGGCTCGGCTCAAGACCGAGGGCCTCTTCAGCTTCCAGTACGGGCGCATTGAATTCAGCGCCCAGGTTCCAGAGGCGCAAGGCTTCTGGCCGGCGAATTGGCTGCTCGGCAACAGCATCGTCACCGCGGACTGGCCGGCCTGCGGCGAGATGGACGTGCTGGAGCGCGTGAACGCGGCCAGTACTCCCGACTGGAACGAAGGCTCCATCCACGGCACCGGCTTCACGGGCAGCAACCTGGGCACACAGTACGACTTTCCGGCCGGCGAAACAGCATCCGGCTGGCACACCTACGGCATGATCTGGTCCAAGGGCAGCGTCTCCTACTACGTCGACGATCCGAACAATCCATACGTAACCTACACGCCCGCGAGCATCAGCGGCTTGAGCGGCTCGGTCTGGCCCTTCGATTCCGGGCCCAACTTCATCATTCTTAACCTGGCGGTGGGCGGAAGCTGGCCCGGTAGCCCCAACTCCAGCACTCCGTTTCCGTCGCAGATGCTCGTAAGCTACGTGCGCATTTATACCAACTGAACAGCAATGCTGGTCCTGAATTCCGCCAGGGAACAGAAAAACTCGAGGAGCAATATACGCGGTGAAGACTCGTTTCGCATTCCCTGTATGGATCGTGATCCTGGTGCTGTTCGCGCCGGCTGGGCGCGTCTTGGCTTCCGGCCCCAAGACGGCGCGCAAAGTCGATCTTCAGCCTAAAGGCTGGACGCTGGTATGGAGCGACGAGTTCAACGGCCCCAACGGCAGCCAGCCCGACCCTGGCAAATGGAAGATCGTCACCAGCGGCTCCGGCTTCGGCAACCAGGAGCTCGAATACTACACCGCCCGGCCCGCCAACCTGCACCTGCAGAACGGCAAGCTGGTTATTACCGCGCGCAGAGAGAGTTACACGGGCCAGGACGGCAGCCGCAAGTACACCTCGGCGCGCATTGAGTCGCAGGGCCACTTCGAGCTCAAGTACGGGCGCATCGAAGCCCGTATCAAGCTGCCCAAAGGGCAGGGGATCTGGCCGGCGTTTTGGATGCTGGGCAGCGACTTCGACGCCATTGGCTGGCCGGCCTGCGGCGAAGTGGACATTATGGAGAACGTGGGCAACGAGCCGTCGCGCGTCCACGGCAGCCTGCACGGGCCGGGCTACTCGGGCGGCAATCCGCTGACCGGCGTTTTCGACTTGCCCAACCAGGCGCGCTTCAGCGACGACTATCACGTATTCGCCATCGAGTGGGAGCCGCAGACCATGCGTTTCTACGTAGATAACAATCTCTACGAGACGCAAACCGCCGGCGATCTGCCTCTCGGCAAGACTTGGGCTTTCGACCATCCGTTTTTTCTGGTTTTGAACGTGGCCGTGGGCGGATACTGGCCCGGCAGCCCCAAGGCCACAACCCAATTCCCCACCAGCATGATGGTCGATTATGTGCGCGTCTACCGCCCTGGCGACCAGCACTGAAGCCGGCTCATCGCTTGATGTTCTTCTGAAAGGATTTCACGGTTTTGAAAGGGCGCGGCTTCCGTCGTACCGGGAAGCCGGAACCATCATCTATACCAGGGCAATTGCACTTGGAAAGGCGCGCCGGCAGGGTTGATTTCAGGTTTATACGTACCCCCCGGGGGGGTGCGTGGGATTCTGCGATGAAGCTCCTTGTTTTCTGATGGTTGGATGCGTTTTCGGGTGCGATTAACATGCGGTTTTGTGCAAGAAAACTTAGAATTAGAAGTGGTTTCATAACCCATCTGTCATCGTCCCTCGGGGGCTAAAGCCCCACGTTTTTGGGGAACTCATTAGCAGGACTGAAGCCGTGCCCTTTCAAAACAGGGTTATGAAACAGCTTCTAGCTTTCCTGCGCTTCTTTGCGCTTGCCGGCCCCGGATTCTCGAGCGGCCACGAGCGCCTGGGAGCATTTCTTCACAGCATAGCGGAAGGGCGAAATTAACCCGCAACGAGCGGCGAAAATATATTTCCCGCCGAATGAGCGCGATGCGGGCGATCTGGCTTTTGCAAAGGCTTGACAACGGCATGGGTTGGCTCGATTACGAAATAACGGGGTCGAAAAACTAGAAGTGGTTTCATAACCCGTCTGCAATCGCCCCTCGAGGGCTAAAGCCCCACGTTTTTGGGGGAACTTATTGGCACGGCTGAAGCCGTGCCCTTTCAAAACAGGGTCATGAAATAGCTTCTAGAACTTGACGGAAGGCACGCTCTGCGCAGCCGGACTGGCAGTGAAGTAGGCGTTGTTTACCTGAAAGCCAAGAATGCCTGCCCAAACGCTGTTGGGGAACTGGCGCACAAACGTGTTGTAATCCTGCAGCGCGTCGTTGTAGCGTTTGCGAGCCACGGCGATGCGGTTCTCAGTGCCAGCCAACTCGTCCTGGAGGCGCATGAACTGGTCGCTGGAGCGCAGTTGCGGGTAATTCTCGGTGAGCAGCAACAGACGGCCAATGGCGCCGTCGAGCTGGTTGTTGGCGGCGATCTTGGCCGCCGGGCCTTGCGCGTTCAGCATTCCAGCGCGCGCGTTGGCAATGTCGCCGAAGACCGTGCTTTCTTCTTTCGTGAACCCCTTCACGGTTTCAACAAGGTTGGGAATCAGGTCGGCGCGGCGCTCCATCTGCACGTCCACCTCCGACCAGGCAGCCTTCACTGCCTGATCTTTCGCAACCATCTGGTTCTGGGCACTCTTGAAGCTGCCAAAAACCATCAGGCCGGCAAGCACGATGACGCCCACCACTCCCAGCACAACCCATAGTGCACGACTCATATTCCTCTCTCCCAGTCAAAAGTTGTCAGTGGTCAGTGATCGGTCGTCAGTTTTTGGTTATCAGATGCGCGCTCAGTCGCTCGCAGAGGCTACTCCCTTTTGCCGGAGGAGAAACAGAATACTGACAACTGATCACTGACAACTGTTTTTTCACCAGCTTCCCCCCGCGCCGCCACCGCCAAAGCTGCCTCCGCCGAAGCCGCCAAACCCTCCGCCAAAGCCGCCTCCACCGCTGAATCCACCTCCTCCGAAGCCGCTGCCGCCGATCCACGGCCCTCCGCCACCCCAGCCGCCGAAGAACAATCCCCATCCGAATAACATGCGCAGCAGCGAGAATCCGCCGAAGAAGACCATCACAATCATGAGCAGGATCAGCTTGCCGAGCGCGGAGCTGCGATGGTACAGGGGCTGGTCTACGTCCTGCACCGGCTCGTTGTCGTTGAGCGTCACGTGGGCGTCGTCGGCGATGACCTTCGCGATCTCTCCCACGGCCAGTGTCATGGCGCCGTCATAATCGTTGGCGCGCAGGTCGGGAACCATGGCCCTGCCGATGTCGCCGATTTTGCCGTCGGGCAAGATCCCCTCGAGGCCGTAACCGACCTCGATGCGGTACTTGTGGTCATTGACAGCGAGCAGCACCAGCACACCGCGGTCGGAGCCTTTGCGGCCCATCTTCCACTTGCCTTCGAGCTCATCTGCGTAGTCGGCGGGGTCGTCGCCCTCCAGAGATTCCACGGTCACGACGGCCACCTGCGCATTGGAGGCGGAGTGGTCGAGCTGCGCGCAGATGGAGTCGAGCCGCGCCGTCGTCTCCGGCGAAAGCACGCGCGCATAATCGCTCACATAACCGGTGGGCGCGGGCAGGCCCTCGACCTGCTGAGCTTGGGACGAAAGCGGATGAAACGCGAACAGCGCCGCCAACAGCAGCACGGCTGCCAACGGCGGCTTGACCGTGGTACACCTCGCGCGAACGGGGTCTGTCATTCCTCTTTATTGTACGTGGACGGCTGCCCGGCGGTTCCCGTAAGGAGCGGCCCGACCCCTTGCCGGGGATAGCAAGGCGCGCTGTCAGGGCTGTGATTACCCCCAGCGCAATTCCTTCACGTCAGCCGTGTTGGCGGCAACCATTGCGCAAACTTCTTCACTAAGTGAATTGAGAGGCTGCCGTCGGAATTCTCTTTTCTTCCTGCACGGTCCTGTAAGCACTCCGCAAGTATTATCTTCCGAGCTCGTAGTTTGATCCCTGCCTGACGACCGGCCTCCTCTCGATCTGCATGCGGGCACTCTCCACATTCTGGTGGCGATGTGATGTAAGGAGTGTGCCCGTGCTGTGATTTTCTGATTTTCCCTCGGGGGGCCGTATGGACGCACGGGCATCGTTGTGCAATTCCGCGATCCGGACATTCCTTTATCTTTCTCCTGTTCTTATCGCTGCAGCGGGATGTGGCGCGAATCACGTGAATGATTCCAACCCATCCCCCAACTCGGGTTCCAAGACGCTCACCTCGATCGCCATCAGTCCGACCAATCCGAGCATCGCGGTGAACGCCACGCAGCCATTCACCGCTACGGGCACGTACAGCGACGGCAGCACGGCAAACGTCAGCAGCTCAGCATCGTGGAACTCGTCGAACACAGTTGTGGCCACGATCAACTCTACCGGCGTGGCCGCAGGCGTGAGCGCGGGCAGCACGAACATCACGGCCTCAATGAACGGCGTAAACGCGACCACCCAGCTGACCGTAACGGCCGCGACCGTGACTGCCATTGCGGTTACGCCCACTACGGCAACGCTGACCGCGGCGGGATTAACGCAGCAGTTCAGCGTGAATGCAACCTACAGCAACGGCAGCTCCGAGCCGCTGGCAACGGGCGTTACCTGGACTTCGTCGAATGCGGCGGTGGCGACGGTCAGTTCCTCGGGCCTGGCCACAGCAGCCGCTTCGGGCACAGCTACCATCACCGCATCGGCAAACGGATTGAGCGCTCAAGCCGCGCTCACCGTGACCGCCGCTACGAAGACGCTTTCGTCCATCTCGGTGACCCCGGCGACGGCGAGCGTGACGGCCGGCACAGCCCAGCAATTCACCGCGACAGCCACCTACAGCGACGGCTCAACGGCCAACGTAAGCTCGTCGGCAACCTGGGCGTCGTCGGATACGTTTGTGGCGGTCGTCAACGCGTCAGGCCTGGCCACTGCGGCGGCAGACGGCACGGCAACGATTTCTGCGACGCTGAACAGCGTAAGCGGCAGCGGAACGGTTACGGTGACGGCAGCACCCACTCTGACGGGAATCACGGTCACGCCCGCCAACGCGAGCTTCGCCGCCGGATCCACGGAGCAATTTACGGCCACCGCGAATTACGGCAATGGCACAACGGCCAACGTGACCTCGTCTGCGACATGGACATCCTCGAACACGTCCATTGCCACCATCGATGCCAGCGGATTAGCAACCGGCGTGGCCGCGGGTTCAACCACGATTACGGCCTCGCTCAATTCCGCCACCGGGAACACGGGCGCGACGGTCACGGCCAGCGCGCCGGCCGGCGTGGTGAACATTACCACGTGGCACGTGGACACCAATCGCAGCGGGCTGAATGCCAACGAGCAGACGCTGACGCCCGCCAATGTGACACCGTCGACCTTCGGCAAGCTTTTCTCGTGCCTGGTCGACGGCTATGTGTATGGCTCGCCGTTGATTCTGTCGAACCTGACGATCAACGGCGCCACGCACAACGTGCTCTACGTTGCCACCGAAAAGGACAGCGTGTACGCGTTCGACGCCGATACCTGCGGGGGTGGAACTCCGCTGTGGCAGGTCTCACTGCTGCAGAGCGGAGAAACGCCGATTACGGATGGGCCGATTCAGCCCTACGAGGGAGTGACGTCCACGCCGGTGATCGATCCCAACTCGGGGACGCTCTACGTGGTTTCGTCACAGACATCGAGCTCCGGATCCACGTTCCGGCTCAATGCTCTGGATGTGACCACGGGCGCGCAGAAGTTTGGCGGGCCGGTGACGATCCAAGCGTCGGTTGCGGCAACCAATTCGGCTGCGGTCAACGGCGTGCAAACGCTTAATACGTCGTGCATCCAGCGCGCTGCGCTGCTGCTGGCCAATGGCAATGTGTATATCGGGTTTGGCGGTTGCCACACCGGCTGGCTCCTGGCTTACAGCGCGTCGACGCTCCAGCAGGCAGGCGTATTCAACGCCAGCCCCAACCTGAACGGCGAGGGCACCTATGCCAGCGCGGGCGGGGTGTGGATGGGCGGCGCAGGCCCGGTGGCCGATGGCAGCGGCAACGTGTACGTGACTACCGGCAACGGGCCGTGGGACGGGCAAACAGCATTCAGCGATTCGGTGCTGAAGTTCGGGCCGACGCCTGTCTCCGGTTCGAACGGAACCATGCAGCCGATCGACTACTTCACGCCATATATTTACCAATACATGGACTGCAACGATGCGGACCTGGCTTCCGGGGGCCTTATGCTCATTCCGGGCAGCACTACGCTCATTGCGGGAGGAAAGACCGGGACCATGTACCTGGTGGACAGCACCAACCTGGGGCACGAATCGACGAATGACGACGGCGCCATTCAAGAACAGGTATGGGGTGAAGGGCTGACTGACGGGGGCACCTACCAGTCGAGTTGCACGGACAGCACTGGCGTGAACTACGCCAACATTACCTCCTACGAAATCTTCGGCACCACCGCATACTTCAACGGGCAAGTGTACCTGGGAGTGACGCCGACGTCCAGCACCGCCCCCGGCGGCGTGCGGCAGTTCGATTTCTCCGGATCGCTGAGCCCCTCGGCAGACACATCGGTCTTCCAACAACAGGGCACGCGCGGCACCAGCCCGTTTATTTCGGCTAACGGGACAAGCGACGGAATTGTATGGATGATCGACCAGGGCAATCCGCTGCAGAACACGAGTGGCGCGGCGCCGAGCAGCGCCGCCCTGTATGCTTACGACGCGGCCAACTTCCCCAACGAGCTCTACGACAGCACCATCAACTCCGGCGACGCGCCGGGATACGGCATCAAGTTCAGCTCCCCGGTGGTGGCGAATGGGAAAGCGTACATCTCCACCGGCCACGACCTGACGACGGTTTCCAATCCGCAGGGCGAGATCGATGTATATGGGCTCAAATAGTGCGGGCGGCTGACGCGTGGGCGACGGTGCAAAGCCGCTTCCTCTAAACTGAGGAGTGATGGACTCGAACCCGTTGCCAACGCCCCCCATTGCTCCCAAACGCCACACTGAAACCACCTTGCATGGAGTCCGACTGGCCGACGACTACGCCTGGCTGCGCGACAAAGAGAATCCCGAAACCGCTGCTTACCTGGAAGCCGAGAATGCCTATTCTGAAGCTGTGATGGCGCCGCTGGCAGGCCTGCGCGAGCAGCTCTACAACGAGATGCTCAGCCACATCAAGCAGACCGATGTCTCGGTTCCGTTCCGCGACGGGGCGTACTGGTACTACGCGCGCACCGAGGAGGGCCTGCAATATCCCATCCAGTGCCGCAAACCGGGCACGGCAGCCGCGCCCCATTCCGATGCGCCGGAGCAGGTCATTCTCGACGGCAATGTGCTCGCCGACAAGTTTCCCTTCTTCGCCGTCGGCGACACCGACATCAGCGACGATGGCCGCTGGCTGGCCTACACGACCGACACGAAAGGCTTCCGCCAGTACACGCTGCGCGTTAAAGATCTCGAAAGCGGCCAAACCCTGCAGGGCGAAGTGGAACGCGTGGGCTCGGTGGTGTGGGCCGCGGACAATTGCACGCTCTTCTATACGGTCGAAGACGAGCAGCAGAAGCGGCAGCACCAGTTCTGGCGTCACGTCTGCGGCCGGCCGCACGCTGAGGACGTACTGGTCTTCCAGGACGACGACGAGCGCTTCAATCTTGCCGCCGGGCGCACGCGCGACGGCAAGTACATCGTGCTGGTGTCGGCCAGCCATACGACGACGGAATGCCAAGTGCTGGCCGCCGATCAGCCGGCCAGCAGGTTGCTCCTCATCACACCACGCGAGAACGAGCACGAGTATGCGGTCGATCATCGCAACGGACAGTGGTTTATCCGCACCAACGATCGCGGCCGCAACTTTCGCCTGGTGACAGCGCCGCTGGCCACTCCCGGCCGCGAGCACTGGACGGAGCTGATCGCGCACCGCGACGAGGTGATGCTGGAAGACGTGGATCTGTTTTCCGGCTTCTTCATCGCCTGCGAGCGCGAGGATGGGCTGCCGCGCTTGCGCCTGTGGAGCTTTGTGGGCGATGGCCCCGAAGCCGCGCCGGCAGCCGAGATTGCTTTCCCCGAGCCGGCGTACAGCGCCCATCCGCACATCAACCGCGTCTTCGATACTACGACGTTCCGCTACGGATATCAGTCGCTGGTGACGCCGGCATCTGTGTACGAGTACGATGTGAAGTCGGGCGCGTCGACTCTGTTGAAGCAACTTGAGGTCCCCGGCGGCTTCGATCGCGCGCTCTACGCGAGCGAGCGCGTCCACGCGACGGCCGCCGACGGCGCGCAGATTCCCGTCTCTATCGTTTACCGGCGCGATGTGCGCGCGCCAGGGCGTAATCCGCTCTACGTCTACGCATACGGATCCTACGGCTATTCGCTGCCCATCAGCTTCAGCTCCAACCGCCTGAGCCTGCTCGATCGCGGCGTAGTGATGGCCTACGCGCACATTCGCGGCGGCGGCGACCTGGGCAAGCCCTGGCACGACGCGGGCAAGATGCTGTTGAAGCGCAATACCTTTACGGACTTCATCAGCGCCGTCGAACATCTCACCGCCGGCGGCTACGGCGATGCGCGGCGGGTGGCCATTGAAGGCGGATCGGCGGGCGGCCTGCTGATGGGCGCGGTAGTGAACATGAGGCACGATCTATTTCGCGCCGTGGTCTCGCACGTTCCCTTCGTGGATGTGATGAACACCATGCTCGACGCCTCGCTGCCGCTTACCGTTCCCGAGTACGAGGAGTGGGGCGACCCCAAAGATGAAAAGTATTTTCGATACATGCTCAGCTATTCTCCCTATGAAAACCTCAAGCCTGGGGCCTATCCGGCCATGCTGGTGAAGACCTCACTCCACGACAGCCAGGTGATGTATTGGGAGCCGGCCAAGTACGTGGCTAGACTGCGCACGCTCAAAACCGGTTCCAACCCACTGCTGCTGGTCACTAACATGCAGGCTGGCCACGGCGGCGCCAGCGGCCGTTACGATTACCTGAAAGAGATTGCGCTGGATTATGCGTTCCTCCTGCGCGAACTGGGAATCTCTGGATGAGCGCCGGCCTGACAATGCTGCCGTAGGCATGCACGCAGTGTGCTAATCTTGTTCGCCAGGAAAAATCGACTATTTTTCTGTGACGCGGAGCGCTTATGGGTCAGCTTGTGGATGTGTTGGATACCGCCGCGAGAAAAAGGACATTCAACGCCAAAACCATGCTCTGGATTGTTCTGTGGCTGGCGATTGTTTTTGTCTTCATCACTAGGAGTGGTTTCATAACCGGTCTGTCATCGTCCCTCAGGGGCTAAAGCCCCACGTTTTTGGGGAACTCATCGGCACGGCTGAAGCCGTGCCCTTTCAAAACAGGGTTATGAAACAGCTTCTAATGAAGTCCTGCTCATCGCCGATTATCCGCTCTATCACAACTACCGCCTGCTACTGATTGCCGACCGGTACAAACTTGTTCCACACGCCACCTTTGGCGCGATTGTGCTGCTGAGCGGGCCGTTTCAATTTTCCACGCGCCTGAGACAAAGGCATGTCAAATTGCATCGCGTGCTGGGGCGCATCTATGTGGTTTCGGTTTTTATCGCCGCGCCTCTGGCGCTGACCATCTCCTGGGGACGGCCGCTGATGCCGGCTACCTCAGTCCAGGCCGGCTCATGGATGGTCTGCACGGCAATCGCCTTCTTCACCGCGCGGAACCGCCAGATTGCGCAGCATCGGGCGTGGATGATGCGTTCCTACGCGGTAACTTTCACCTTCATTTCAGATCGCATTCTGAGCATCTGGCCGGCCTATTGGAACATGAGCGATGCGGCAAACGCGATCGTGATTATTGTCCTGACCCTGGCGTCGCTGCTGGCCGTCGACATCGGCCTCAGTTGGCGCGAGCTGACGACGGCGCGCCGATAATTTGCCGCGTCAATTGACTGGAGCAGCCAGTTCCGCAAGGGTCTTTTCGAGGCTGGCCGCGTCCTCCACGTTCAGCGATTTCAGCGCGGGATCAATCTGCTTGAGCAGGCCGCACAGGACTTTGCCCGGACCAACTTCCACGTAAATCTCCGCGCCTGCGCTTTTCAGCGCGCTCATGCAGTCCATCCAGCGCACTGCGCCCGTCACCTGGCGTACCAGCGCGTCGCGCGCGGCTTCGGCTGTAGTCACCAGTGCGCCGGTCAGGTTGGCAGCGACGGGAATGCGCGGCGCGTGCATCGCCAGCCCGGCGAGCACGCGCGACACTTCCTCCTGCGCGGGCTGCATGAATGCGCAATGAAAGGGCGCGCTTACCGGGAGCATGACCGCGCGGCGCGCACCGCGCGCCTTAGCGAGCGCAGCGGCTTTTTCCACCGCCGCTGCCGCACCCGAGATCACGGTTTGGCCGGGCGAGTTCAGGTTTGCGGCCTGCACAGCCAGACCCGTTTCCCGCGCAGCTTCCTGGCACGCCTGGGCCACCTGCGCGGCATCGAGTTGCAGAATTGCCGCCATGGCGCCCTGTCCGGCGGGAACCGCCAGTTGCATGGCGCGGCCGCGCGCTTTAACCGCGCGCACCGCATCGGCAAACGAAAGCGTATCTGCGGCCACGTGCGCCGTCCATTCGCCCAGCGAGTGGCCCGCGGCCAGCTCCGGTTCAATCCCCTGCTCCGCGAGCACGCGCGCCGCTGCCACGCTTACCGTGAGAATGGCTGGCTGCGTGTTCTCCGTCAGCCGCAAATCTTCTTCCGGCCCCTCGAAGCAGAGCCGCGACAATGCGAACCCGAGCGCTTCATCGGCCTCGGCAAACGTCTGTTGTGCAATGGGAAACCGTTGGGCCAGACCGCGGCCCATGCCTACCGCCTGCGAGCCCTGCCCCGGAAAGAGAAATGCAATTTTCGCGTTCATTCCAGAAAGGATTGTAGCGGACGCGGCCGGAACAGGTTTCAGGTTTCAGGGATCAGTAAGACGAGGAGCCGCGCCGTTTGTGCGCTTGCTGTGCGGGCGAGGACGCGCGCGACAGCCGGTGAGCCACCCCAGCGACGAAGACCTGTCGCTGGGGACCCCGGTGAAGAGACCGGTGCTACGGCTCAGTTCCACTTTTTCTTGTCGTCGGGATCCTCGTGAATCACGCGACCCTGGCCGTCGAAGCGCACCGTGCGGCCCTGGCGGCGCATGTAGACTTCGAACTTGCGGGCGGCGCGGCGCCGCTTCCAGCGGTAATAGCGGTTGCGCAGCGCGTAAAAGCTCTCGCTCATGACGAACGACATACCCTTGCGGGGCGCCGAACGCACAAACAGCAGCCCCGCCAGCGCGCCGCCCAGTTGCGCGAAGGCGTACATCCGCTCCTGCCCGAAGAGCATGGCGATGGCCACCAGCGCGTAGATCAGCGCCAAGTATTTGGCTTTGATGCCGATTACAAAGAACATGAGGAATTCGGTGTCGCCGTAGAGCACGCCGATGGCAGCGAGCAGCCCGAAGATGCCGCCAAAGCAGCCGTACAACGGCATGGGCGGCAGCACCCAGCCGAAGGTTCCGCTTACCGCATAGATGGCCAACGCCGCCGCGGCCGTGCCCAGCACCGACACTCCGTAGAGCCACCAGATCCAGCTGGGGCTATGAAAGCTCTCAAGAAAGCCGGCCAGAAACCACAACGACAGCAGCTCGAAGAGCGTGGACAGGATGCCGATGTGGAGGAAGCTGTAGGTGAAGGGTTGCCAGAGCATCCCGTGCAGGAAACTGTAGGGATCGAAGAGCAGCCGGCCGGCGATGGAGTTGGCCGTGACCGCCGACGTCAGACCCGCTATGGCCAGTGCGAAGTACGTGCAGAGATTGATCAGGATCAGTTGGCGCGTGGCGCCGCTGAAGTCGGGGAAGGCAAACGGACTGGAACCGATTCTGCGCATCGTATTCAACAGGGTATACGCTAGGGCGCGCGCGTGTCATGGCGTCTTGCCGGCGCCATTGTCCGTGTGCCGTGATCGCGAGAGCGCGGCGTGGCGCGGGCTTTTCGCGCTCCTCAAAGGCGATGTATGCTCACTGCGCACGCTCAGTGCCCCGCCTCTTGACCTGGGGCTGGCTTCTCCCTAAAACTATAGCGGGACCGCAGTCAGGGGCCATCGCCGCCAGGTCACGCCGGTGACGTTTTTGGGGCGGCGTAGTCACTGTAAGCGGTCGTGGAACGAAGCTTGGATACCGGACCCCGCGCATGCGATGGTATATGGTAAGCATTCATTCCCAAATATCGAATTCTTTGAACGAAAGGAGGCTGCCATGCCCACCTGCCCGGAATGCGAGAACAGCCTGGATATCGAAATGGACGAAGTGGAAGAAGGCGACGTGGTTGCCTGCGAGGAATGCGGAACCGAATTTGAAGTGGTAGGCGTCGAGCCACTGGAGTTGGCGCGCGTCGAAGCCGAGATCGAAGAGGAAGACGATCTGTTCAACACCGAAGAGGAGGAGGAGTAACTTTCCGTGGTTTTACGGCGTTTTCACAATTTCCGCAGACTTTTTCGCGCCGTGCGGTGTGGCGTTTGCTTCCCTCCCGGCGACAACGGCTCTTCGACCCACCTGTCGCTGGGGACCCCAGTGAGGAAAACGCCCTTGGGGTGCGTGTCTTCGACTCACCGTAATTGTGAAAATGCTATAGAGGATCAGGGGAGAATCCGCCGCAGGCGCACGACGGCCGCAGCCACGTTGATCTCATTCGTGCTGGCGCTGGGGATGGTTCCCTGCGCCCAGTTCGCGCCCTTCGCGGCGGCTCAGAACCTGAGCGGCGAGCGCACCGTCTCCGGTACCGTGCTCAGCGCCAGCTCCAAGGCGGTATCCGGCGCAACCGTCTTTCTGAAGAACGAAAAGACCAAGTCCATCCGCAGCTTCACTTCCCTTGCGAACGGCCATTTCCACTTCGCGCAGGTTGACAAGGATCAGGACTACGACCTGTGGGCTGAAAAAGACGGCAAAAAAAGCGCCGTGAAAACGGTGAGCTCGTGGGACTCGCGCACCGATTTTGTTTCCGATCTGAAGTTCAAGTGAGCGGCGGCCACGAAAAATTACTGATTGCCAACACCGTGCGTGGCGACTGAAACCGCCTTCGCAATTCTGCGCAACAAAGCCGTTGCGCCGCGCCCGCAGCCGCTCATTCTGATGCGCGGCCTCAATCAGATTTTCCTTTTCGAAGGAAACGCAGCGGTCGAGGGTATGCCGGTCAACGAAGCCGACGCGTCGACTACCAGCGTGCCCAGGTTGCCGCGAATGGCTATGGCGCCAATGGACGCCACGCCCGACCGCAACCGCCATCACGATGTCAGCGTGGCCCGATCGTGCGGCTTCTGCTTCCACCCCAGCGACAGCGGCTCTTCGAGCCACCTAACGCTGGGGTCCACGGAGGGAAAAGCAGCTTGACCTAGGTGCCTCCGGGCTGCATCTACTCTGGTTCCGCTGTGGGCGCCCGGAGTAAACCCGGCATGTAAATTTAATGTGTTGTGCTTACCGCCAGCCGTTGGTAGCGATCGGCCAACCGGCTCATCTGCTGCGATTCATAACTAAAGTATTGGTACCGGTATTTTGCCGAATCGACCGGCCTAGGAGATTTGGACGCGGGTCCGATTACGTACAGGCTACGGCGTGCCCATTCCGTTATTTCCGACTTTGCCTGTTGTTGATAAGCCTGTTGCTGAAACCGGTAATAGCTGGCCAGCGCCTGGTATTGCTCCCAGGTGTGCGCCTCATGGATCAACTTGCGCAGCTCTCCATGGGAGTAGCCTCCGGCTCTATTGGTCTGGGCAGGAGCCGCCCCGGCAACCATCATTGTAACCGCGAAGGCCATGACAATCCGGGTCTTGCAAATCATGGCAACCTCCCTCTTCATAAATAGGGTGAGCCTTTTCACGTGAAGGAAGCATGAAGGGTTTGTTGGCCAATTGTAGCCTTGCGCTTATCACTCACTTATATGATCTCGACCTGCATAAGTTACGCGGATCCGCAGGATGGACGCAGCACCTGCGTCCATCATCGCTCTCACCGGACCTACTTCTTGCTCCGGAAACGGGACCGCATAAGCAACAAGGTGACGTTTTAGAATTTCACCATCAGATCGATATCCACATACTGCTCGTCCCTGCGCAGATCGGGGAACCAGACGCCGCCATGCGGGGTTCCTGAGACGGAGGTGGTGGCGCAATAGGCGGTCACGTAGCCGGGCGCGGTCATGGATAACCCCGTGTCCGTCACCTGTCCCGCCTGACCGGGCGCGGCGGGAACGGCAGAACCGTCCATGCAGGCAAACTCGGTGGGCTGGCCGTTGTTGGTTCCGTAAGGAGCGCCCAGATACGCCGGCGGCGTCATGCCTCCGCGCCCGTTCCAGTAGGGCACGTTGGAGTGCCGGTAGCCGTATTCCCAGCGCCACGTCAGCCACTCCACCGGCATGTAGTCGTAGGTCACGGTGCCATCCCGCGCTTTGAACTGATCGCCGGGATTGCTTAGAAAATACGGTGAGTTGAGCGCGTCTGACGCTGCCGTTTCGCCGTTGATGGGCGGAATCAGAACCAGGTAACGGCCGGGATTGTTGATCTGGCCTCCGCCGATGGTAATGCCGTGATGATCCTTGTCGAACCAGAAGCGGTTGTAGATCATGTAACCGAGAAAGCTCTGCTTGAAGTTGCCGTTGTGGTCGTTGTAACAGTTGACTCCCGCGCCGTGTTCGCAGCCCATGTCGCCAGTGAAGCTCATAGCCATTTTGTCGAGATCCCTGGCCGGCTTATCGTAGTACTTGATCTCGATGCTATCGTCCGTGTGCAGGCGGGAGCGGCCCGGAACGTACAGGTCGTCGTGACCCAGCCCGTAGTTGTTGCTGATAACGTTCATCCACGGATAGGGAGTCCACTTGATCTGCCCGCCCAGGCCCTTGCGCGAGTTCGCTGAGGCATAAGATTGCCAGCCATTGATAAACCAGGGCTCGATCTTCAGGTGTTCGGTGGGGAAGAACTGCAGGCGAATCCCTTCGAAGAACCAGGGCGTATTGGAGGAAACAAATGAAGGCTGATAGGCCCAGTTATCGAAGTTGTAGTAACTGAACAGGCCGATGTAGGACATGAAGATACCGGCATCCATGTTGATTCCATGCATGACATTGGGTATGTGGTATCCTCCGTAAGCCTCCGACAAATACTGGTCGGCGTTGTTGACATTCCACTGTCCCTTGGCATAACTGGGGTCGTTGCGCACGGTCGCGGTCGAATACATTCCGTATTGCGTCATAAAGCGCACGTGCGCATTATCCAGATGAAAATCGCCGCCCACGCCGAGTTGTTCCAACTGAATTTCGTCGGAGCGGAACATCTCGCTCGACCCGCCCACGGTGTCGTCGGTGGGCCGGTTGAAGTCGTAGTCGTAAGTAACGTCGGCCCGGATCTCGGGGGTAAAGAACTTCGAATCCCAGGCCGTGTCCTTGTTGCGCGGGCTGCCGTTGAGCCAGGTCCAGTCCCAATCGGAAAACGGCGGCGCATGAGGATCGGGCGGCGCAGGCGCACCGGCTTCGGTCTGCGAATTTCCGGTGGACGCGGGTGCGGCGCTCACGGACGGGAGAACCGCAGCGTTGAGCGACGTTGATTTATCTTCGCCCACTAGCGCTTTCTCAGCCGCCGTAAGCCTTGCCGCATCGCTGTTGGTTTCGCTAACGGCCGCGTGCTGTTGCCTGACCTCCGCTTCCAATCGATCGATCCTGTCCTTGAGCACCTGAATCTGCTGTTCGATGCTGAGTTGTGTCTGCGGTTTTGCCGCTGCTTCAGAAGCCAGGGCGGCGCCGATATCCGCGGCGGGGGCCGGATCCGCACGCGCCAAAAAGGCGGGCTGGGCGGCAGGGTTTGCGTCGGCCTGCGCTATTCCTGCGCAGGTCATGCCGGCGGTCATGGCCGCCAGCATCATGGCTTTCCAAAAAGCACTTCTCATGGTCACATCTCGCTTTCTACGCGGCGTTCTGAACAGCTGGCACATTTACCCGGCAACAGAAAAAAGTCACAAGGATGGGGCACGGGGCCTGAGCACAATGCTCGAATTCGTCAAGGACAACGCGAGAATTTTCACGCGGTGCACACATAGCCGGTGTGGAGGTTGCAGGCGGCTTGTATCCAGTCGGGAAACTCCACTCTCAGACGGACACACCCCTCCTTTCGAGGCCCATTGTCCTCATCGCGCCGCTTCCAGGTGATATTGGACAGGACGCACCATAAGTGAACCGTAAAGCGTCCATAGGGTCTTCGTAAGGCCCATGAATCAAGGAAGGCAGATATTTAGATTAGCGACACAGCACTGTCCGGTCCGCGCCGGGCGGGCTCGCCTGATGTGCGTCTCGTCTGGAATTGCGCCGGCAGTATTGCGGAGCAAAACGGAGCCTGATTTACTTCTTGCGGGCTGCTCGCTGCGCGCGTGCCGCGGAGTTGGCCGCCACCGCGGCGCGGATGAGTTGCTTGAATGTGGCTTCGTCGATCTTTTCCCCCTCGCGGAGGTCGATGGCGCGCCGCGCGTTCCCTTTGAGACTCGAATTGAAGAGCTTCTTCGGGTCTGGAATGGAGGCTCCGCGAGCGAAAGTGAGCTTGACGACCTGCTTGTACGTTTCGCCTGTGCATACGATGCCGTCATGGGACCAGACAGGAGTGCCGGGCGACGCGGGCTTGGCCCATTTCCACTCCTCCTCAATGGCGGGGTCGGCAGCGTGTATGAGCTTACGGACGTGCGCGAGAGTCTTCCCGCGCCAGTCGCCAAGCTGGTTGATCCTGGCGTCGATGGATGCGGAGGCAGATTCCGCGGGGACGGGGATTTTCATGCGCACCTCCAACTCTCGTACCTAATTTAACTGCGCGCGGCGCAACGTACAATCTCCGCCGGGCAGAGGCCTCTTTAGATTCGACAGCAGGTTTTTACCTAGAAGTGGTTTCATAACCCGTCTGTAATCGTCCCTCAGGGGCCAAGGCCACACGTTTTTGGGGAACTTATTGGCACGGCTGAAGCCGTGCCCTTTCAAAACAGGGTTATGAAACAGCTTCTAATCTTCATCGGTCCCCTCGCATTTTCAAAATTGCGGGCGCTGCTGCGTAACTTGAGTGCCGGACAGCGGTGCGGGGTCAGGTGCCCGCCGACGACATCTGAAGGCGGCGCCAAAAGCAGTATGAGAGCACCCAGAGCACACTGGTGGCCGCTGACGGAAACAACGCCTGCGGGCGATCGCCAATGGAGAGGTGGGCGATGAGCGCTGACGCAAGGTTGATGGCGAAGCCAGCATAGGCCCATTCCTTGAGCCGCGCGGGGACGACAGGGACGAGCAGTGCGACTACGCCCACTGCCTTGGCCCACGAGAGCTCAACCCGGAAGGAAGCGGCGGCGAAACCGAGGCGGGCGAACGCCTGCGCCGCCTGCGGCAGAACCATCAGCTCGTAGTAGGCGGTGAAGCTCATTTCCAGGCAGAAGAGCGCGGTGACGATCCAATAGATGATGGTCAGGGTCTTGGGGGTGGTACTTGCGGCGAGAGCCGGATTGTGGAGGGTTGATTCCATGGGTTGTTCCTCATTGGATTCATCTCTTTGGAGCGAGGTTATTACGGCATTTGTCGGATTTCTGCAGAGTAGCCAAGTGTGGTGCAACGTGGATTTTTTCCTGGGGGAAAAATCCACTCAGCAGCGGTGGCTCGGCTCTATGCCAATCCGGAAAATGCTTTAGAGCCCGGCGACGACCCGTTCCAGGCTGCCGATGAACTTCTGCCAGCCGTACTTCGCGCCCTTGTAGTTCTGCTCCTGGTCAGGATGGAAGCCGGACTGCTCCATGCGCAGATGAGTGCCCGCAGCGGTCGGTGTCAGCACCCATGTGACGACCCATTCGCTGCCTGAAGCGTTCCAAGTGTAAGAGACACTCCTGCAGGGTTCCACAGCGAGGACCCGGCAGTCGATGACGCCATTCCAGTTGGCCATCGGTTCCCTGCGCAGACTGAACGAGCGACCCACGATCGGCTGAAAGTCATTCTCCAACAGCCACTGCTCAATCAAAGAGCTCTCGGTGAGCGCCCGCCAAACTTTCTCCGGCGGGTGAGGGAAATCTCTCTCCATGATGAGGGAACGGGCCGGAGTATCGAGCTGTGTCATTTGTCGCTCCTTTGATGAGTATCTTCGAGCCTTTCCAGAACCTCTTCGAGGCGATCGAATTTGTTTTGCCAAAAGTCGGCATAGTGGCTCACCCAGTCCACCAGCGGGGCGAGAGCTTCCGGCCTGACCTGGTAGTGAGTCTCGCGCCCCTGGTGGCGATGTCGAACCAACCTAGCACGCCTCAGAGCGCCGAGGTGCTTGGAAACCATGGGCTGAGACACGCCTGCGCATGCTGTCAAAGCGTGAACGGTCTGCTCGCCGTTGCGGGTCAGGCGCTCGAATATGGCGCGACGAGTCGGATCGGCGAGGGCCTTGAAGAGACTGTCCGCGGCGCTCGGCATGTCAAAACCATAACCGAACGGTTATGGTTTGTCAAGAGCAACTCAAGAACCATCCACCAGCCGGCGACGCACGCGCGCCAGACAAGTGAGCTGCTCTCGAGTTTACGGAGCGGTCTCGGTGGGAGTGATGTCAATCCCACTTTTCCTGAATTGAAAGTGCAGGAGCCATGCGCTTGGGACGGCCCGGCCATCCACCTGCGCAGGTTTGAATTTCCAGTTCCGTGCAGCGCCGAGGGCTCTGTTCGCGAAGTACTTGCTCGGTCCAGCCGATTCGAACGCCGCGCCGGTCACGTTGCCGTCGGCATCAACCGCTATCCGGACGGTCACTCTCACGGTGCCCGAGATGGTACTCATTGCGCTTGCCAGGGTGTCGGGGTCGACTCTCTGCGTCACCGTGGCCTTTACCGTTGTACCCATAGGTTTAGGACCCTGCGCATTTTGAGCCTGGGGTGGCGTCGCAGACGGGGCAGGTGAGGGCACGGGCGCCGCGGCCATGGGCGGAGCAGAAGCGGAGCTTGTGGCCTGCACATTCTGGTTTTCCGGGGCGGGCGGTGGCGACTGCGACCGACGCGATACAAGGTTCCAGATCCCGATTCCCACGAGCAGAACAGCGACTACGGCAATCAGCGCCGCTACGCGGCGCTTTGCACCTGACATCTCGCCGGCTTTACCGGACGGGCGCGGTGGAATCGTTCCTGGCAGGAGACGAGTCTTGATTTCTTCCAATGTGCACCGTCGTGCGGGGTCTGCGCGCAGGCACTCTCTGGCCACTGTGGCAAAGGGCTCGGGAATAGATTCGGGCACCACCGGCTCCACGTTTGCCGCTCTGTCCCATTCCAGCGGGTGCTGGGTCAGAACTGCCACGAGCATAGCTCCCAGCGACCACACGTCCGTAGCCGTCCCGATCCGCCCTTGTACGGTTTCCGGGGCATCGTACACCGTTGGCTCCCATGAGGGTGTGCCGATTGCGCCCTCAAGGAGAAGATCATCCGCCGACAGTTTTAAACGGTCGCCGACGGCCATGACATTGGATGGCTTCAGCCGGCCATGGATAAATCCATTGCGATGCAAATAGGCGAGCGCATCGAGGGTCGGGCCGAGCATCTCCAGGGCTTCCTGCGGCGTCAACGCACGTTCCGGAATAATCTCCGCAAGGACCTCGTCGGCAAGCTCCGTCACCACGTAGAGCAGCGACACAGAGTCGATCTCACAGCGACCTTTTTCAAACACCCGGATAAGGTTTGAATGGGAGAGATTTGCCGCTGCCAGCCACGCCGTCATGCGGATCTCTGCGTCTTTGGAATCGGCCCGAACGAGCTTGATGATGGCTTTCTGTGACGGCTCCCTCAGCTCGGTCAGATAGACACCAGACTCCTGTGTGCCGCCGAGCCATTTCAGGAGGGAGAACCTGCCGTCGATGGAGCGTCCGACCCACTCGCCGCTCATTACTGCTGCGCTCATGGCCTTTTATCCGGATACAAGAATCATCTTAGCCCCGAAAGTGCGGATGCAGGATGGGTTATCGCACAGTTTGCCCCAGCGCCCTGGTCTTCCGCCAAGCCTGGAATCATCGAGACCCGGCCGCCGAACAGACAACCAATCGTATAAGGAATCCGTTAAGAATTGTGAATCCTGTAACTCGGAGATTTAGGCGTAGTTAGGGTGGAGTTCATAGGTTTTTAAAGATTATGATTGACAACGTTTTTGAGACGTGTCTAATGATAATATATTTGCTCAATACCGCTGCTTCCTCAGCGGTTCATCAAAGGTTCGCAAGCATTCAAGCGCCCGACTTGAAACCCTCGGTCGGGGCAAAGGAGAGACCGTTCTTTTAGAACTTCTTTGGAGGGGATAACGGCCGTCCAGACGTGCGAAAGTGTGCCCCGCCACCCTACCAACAGCTGCCAGTTCTCTGTCTCTCGCCCACACGCGACGACTTCGCACTCCGGCCTGTACGGGATGGGAGTGTGAGATCAAATCTTTCTTTGGAATATTTTGGAGGTGGCGTGATGTTATCTTCCCGTAGCCGAAGTGTTTTCTCTCTTCTACTGTTTGCTCTAACCGCGCTTCTGGCAGGTTCAGTGCCCGGCTGGGCGCAAACCTTCCGCGGCGGCATCAACGGCACGGTCACCGATTCCACTGGCGCAGCCGTTTCCGGCGCCAAGGTGACGGCAACAGAGGTTGCCACTGCAGCCGTTCGCGAGACGGTTTCATCGGGGGCGGGAGAGTTTTTGTTTAACGATCTTCCGGTGGGCGCCTACGACATCAAGGCTGAGGCGCCCGGCTTCCAGGCCGAGCAGGTCAATGGAATTCAGGTGCTTGCCGGCAAAATGTACACGCTTCCGGTCAAGTTGAAAATTGCGCAACAGGCCACCACTGTGGAGGTGGCTGCCGATGCTCTTTCGCTGGACACCACGACGATTACGCAGACGACGACCCTGAATAGCCAGGCGCTTCAGGATGTTCCGCTCAACGGCCGCGACTTCACGCAGTTGCTTGGCACCTCCGTGTCCTTTTCCGGCTACAACAATACCGGCTCGGTCAACGGTACGCGCGACAACCAGATCAATTACACCATCGACGGCACGGACAATAACGATCTTTACCTGCAAGTGAACGCCGTCAATCAGGGCAGCATCAGCGGCATCGCCGGCGTGGTCTATCCCATAGACGCGCTCGAGGAGTACTCGCTGCAGACAACCGGCAACAGCGAATCCGGCCGCAGCCCCGGCGGCAACCTGAACATCACCACCAAGTCCGGTACCAACCAACTGCACGGCTCGGCCTACTACTACAACCGCAATGAGGCCCTGGCCGTAACCAGTCCCTTTGTTGCTCCCGGCACACCGGAGCTGCCGCTGCGCAATGAGAACTATGGCGGTACGCTCGGCGGTCCCATCTGGCGCGACCACACCTTCTTCTTCCTCACCTACGAGGAGCAGAAGTTCGTCATCGGAGAGTCCAATACCGTCACCGAGCCTTCGCCGGCCTACGAGACGCTGGCGCTCGCGGAACTGACTAAATACAACGTCCAGCCCAGCCAGGTCTCAGAGAACATTCTCAGCACATTCTGGGATCCGAGCGCGATTGCCAACCTTCCCGGTACACCGGGCAACTACTCCAGCTCTGCGCCGGAAAGCGGATACAGCCACAACCTCGTGGCCAACATTACCCAGGACTTCAGCGACAAGAGCCACCTGTCGGCGCGCTGGTACTTTGGCCAGGGCTACGCCGACGCTCCTGATTGCATCTTTGTGTGCTCCTATCTGCCGGAGTATTTCCAGGACGTTCCTTCGCATATCCAGAACTTCAACACCGTCTGGAATTACATCCTCCGACCCGACATGAGCAACCAGGTTGCCGCCGGCGCTAACTTCTTCACGCAGGACTTTGCCGATGCGGTCCACAGCCAAGATCCCCTGACACTGGCCGGCCTCAACACGGGCGCCAGTCTTTCCGGCGCTCCGCAGATCGCCATCGATGGCTTCGACTCCATCGGCGTCACGCCGACCTCGGGCCGTAACGACATCTCAGGCCAGCTTGCGGACACGCTGTCATGGACGGTGGGCAAGCACCAGTTCCGCTTCGGTGTGGAGTATCGCCGCGCCTACATCGACCTCTACTACAACTGGGGCGCACGCGGCGCCTTCAACTTCGGCTACGGTGGCGTGCTCGGGCCCTGGGCCGCCGACTGCCGTGCCAATGATGCCGCCTGCGACAACGGCAACGGCAATGGCTCTGTCACCGACACCAACATCCTGAACCTGGCCGACTTCATGGCCGGCTACTCATTCCAGTCCACCATTACCCTGGGCACTCAGGAGCGGTTCATCTATACGCACACCGGGAGCGCCTTTGCCGAGGATTCATGGCAACTCACGCCGAAGCTGAACGTCAACCTTGGTCTGCGTTATGACTACCAGCAGCCCTTCTACACCAACGATCCGAACCTCTCCATCTTTGACCCCAACAACGGCGGTCTGGTGGTAGCCAGCGGGGGTTCAGGCACGCCGCAGTACATTTACAATAGCAACAAGCTCGACCTCTCGCCGCGCCTGGGCCTGTCGTACCAGGTGCGCAACAATACGGTTATTCGCGCCAACTTCGGCATCTACTATGACCAGCCCGCCGGGCAGGCCTTCTTTGGCAATATCGGCATCCCGAACGGCGGCGCGGGCGGGGTCAACAACAACCCCGCCGGCAGCCAGCCCAACGAGTCGATCGTCCTCGGCGTACCCGACCCTCTAGGCCCCATTTGGGCGGACAACCAGACAACGCCAATTTTCACTGCCAGCCAGGGACAACCCACCGGCAGTAACGTGGTCTCGATCTACTCGGCCACGCGCAACTTCAAAACGCCCTACGCCGAGCTCTTCGGTCTCAATATTGAGCAGAGCCTGGGCAGGGCGTGGCTGTTGAACATCGGCTACGTTGGCTCGGCCAGCCGCCATAACCTCGTCCTGCAGGACATCAACCAATCCGCTCTGGTTCCAGGAGAACAGCTCGACGATAGCACTGCGACTGTGACGGTGAACGGAAACACCTTCACGGCGCAGCAAGCTTCACGTCCGTACTTCAGTAATTTCCCCAACTTCGGCATCATCAACCAGCTCAACTCTGCAGCTTCGGCCAGCTACAACGCGCTGCAGGTTACGCTGCGCAGCAGCGACTGGCATGGGCTTGGCAGCCAGTTCGCCTACGCATGGAGCCACAATCTCGACGATTCCAGCGTATTTAACACCATCCCCCAGAACTCGCTCAATCTGGCCGGTGACTGGGGCAACGCTGACCAGGACATCCGTAACCACTTCGCCGCATATGTCAACTACGCGATTCCTGCGCTCGCATACGGACCGAAGGCTCTGACGCGAGGCTGGGAGGTCAACAGCATCCTCAAGTTCCAGAACGGCGAGCCCATCAACGTCCTGACCGGCGAGGACAACAGCGGTACGGGCGAGAACGAGGACCGCGCCAGCATCACCGGTCCGGCCATCAACGACAACCGCTCGGTGCAGCAGCACTCTTATGCGCAATACCTCAACCCCAACAGCTTTGTCGAGCCGGAACTCGGGACCTACGGCAACATGAGCCGGAACCAGGTCGTCGGACCGGGCTTCGGAGACGTGGATCTTTCCCTGCTTAAAAACTTTCCTATCTACAAGGAACGCGTCCACGCGCAGTTCCGCGTGGAGATGTTCAACGCCTTCAACCGCATCAACCTGGCACAGCCGCAGAACAGCCTCGGTGACGGTACGTCGTTCGGCTGGAGCACCTCCACCATCGGGGTTTCTTACGGCGCGCCTGGCATCGGATCCGGCGAGCCTTACAACACCCAACTTGCACTGAAGATCCTTTTCTAAAGCGCATTCAGCAAACCTTGCAAGCCGGCCAGTGATGGCCGGCCGGCTTGCCTGGCGCTGTTTGTACGATGAATGCGCCGAGCCGCGGATCTGCGAAGACGGCCGCTCATGCCTGGCGTTCGATAAGCGGCGCACGTTCATCAGGGGCGAACGCTTTGTACGATGGCGCCGGCATGTACATACCTTCTGCAGAGAAGAGGACAAAGTGCAGCGGGCTCTGCTATCTCTTGTGGTGTGGAAGAAGAAAGATTGCGCCGTAGAACAAAGAGCTATCTGGAGCTTCGCATGATTGCTTCGCGCCGTCTTGCCGCAGTGTCTCTCGCCTTCGCCTTCACGCTTCCCTTAGCCGCTCAACAATATCCCGCCAGCCTGCTCGAAGGGCTGCGCTGGCGCGATGTGGGTCCCATGCGCGGCGGGCGCAGCTATGCCGTGGCCGGCAACGCCGCGGAGCCGGACACGTTCTACATGGGCTCGGTGGGGGGCGGCGTGTGGAAGACAGAAAACGCCGGCCGCACCTGGGTTGCTATCGCCGACGATCCGGTTACCGGCATTCCCATCGGCTCCATCGGGGCTATCGCGGTGGCGCCGTCCAATCCCGACGTGGTTTACGTGGGCACGGGCGAGCCGGACATTCGCAGCCAGCACTCCTACGGTATCGGGGTCTTCAAATCGACGGACGGCGGCAAGACCTGGCGCTCCATGGGCCTCAAAGAAACGCGGCAGATCGGCAAGATTGTTGTCGATCCCGCGGATCCCAATCTGGTTTACGTGGCCGCGCTCGGCAACGTGTATGAAGCCAGCCCGGAGCGCGGCGTCTATCGCAGCAGCGATGGCGGAGCGCACTGGAAGAAGATTCTCGCCAACGCCAAAGACCCGGACGATGTGGGCGCCATTGATCTCGCGCTCGATCCCAGGAATCCGCGCACCATTTACGCCTCATTGTGGGCCACGCGGCGCCCGCCGTGGGCGGTGTACGCGCCTACAAACCTTCCTGGCGGCGGACTCTATAAATCCACTGACGGCGGCAAAACATGGCATGAGCTCGGCGGCGGACTTCCTAGCGACGATTTTGTGGGCAAGATCGGCATTGCCGTGGCGCCCAGCAATCCCAATCGGCTTTACGCGGTCGCGGATGACCTGGGCGCTGCCATCGCGCCCCCGCTGCGGTTTGGAGGCGCGACGGAAGCGCCGAATGCGCTTAAACCGCACGGCGGCGTCTATGTTTCCGACGATGCCGGGAACACCTGGCGCCTGGTCAACAATGAGCAGCGGCTGTGGGGGCGCGGATGGTACTTTGGCCAGATAGCCGTCGATCCTGTGAATCCCGATCGCGCCTACGACATCAATACCGCAACTTACATGACGCTCGACGCGGGCAAGACCTGGGTGCCCGTGAAAGGCGCGCCGGGCGGCGACGACTATCACCAGATCTGGATCAATCCCCAAGATGGCAACCGCATGGTGCTGTCGAGCGATCAGGGAACGGTTGTCTCCGTGGATGGAGGCAAGACCTGGAGCACCTGGTACAACCAGCCAACCGCGGAAATTTACCACATCGCTGCCGACAATGATTTTCCCTACCGGCTCATAGGCGCGCAGCAGGATTCGGGCGCGGTGAGCGTGAGCACCTGGTCGGGCATGGGCACGCTGGGTTTCCGCGATTGGGAGCCCATTTGCCTGGCGGGCGAAAGCAACACCGTGGTGCCCGATCCGGTAGACGGCAACATTCTCTACGGAGACGCCAGCCGCTGCAATCGGGTGCTCAACGTGGCTTTGCCTTCCGGCGAGTTGCCGCCGGCCGATCCCACCGATCCCAACCGCAAAACCTGGACGCTTCCCGAGGTCATCTCGTCAGCCGACCAGGCGCTCTACTTCTCCAATCAATTCGTCTTCCGCAGCCGCGACCGCGGCCTGACTTGGCAGAAGATCAGCCCCGATCTATCGCGCGTCGATCCTCAGGTTCCCGCAAACCTCGATCCCATTACCGCCAAAGACATCGATGAACCCATGACCACGCGTTTCGGAGTGGTCTACACCATCGCTCCTTCGCCGCTGGATGCAAAAACAATTTGGACGGGCACGGATGACGGCCTGATTCACGTCACGCACGACGACGGCGCAACCTGGCAGGATGTGACCCCAGCCGCCATGACGGCGTGGAGCAAAGTGTCGCAGATAGAGGCCGGTCACTTCGACGTCGAGACCGCCTACGCTTCGGTCGATCGCCATCGTCTGGCCGACGACCACCCCTATATTTATCGCACCCACGATGGCGGCAAAACCTGGCAGGAGATTGCTACCGGAATTCCAGAGGGGGCGTTCGTAAACTCGGTCAAGGAAGATCCGATGCAGAAGGGCCTGCTCTACGCCGCCACCGAGCTGCGCGTCTATGTGTCGTTCAACGACGGCGACCAGTGGCAGCCGCTCCAGCTCAACATGCCCGTCACTTCGGTCCGCGATCTTCTCATCCACGGCGACGATCTGGATGTAGCCACGCACGGGCGCGGCTTTTGGGTGCTCGACCAGATGTCGGCCCTGCGGCAAATCGCGGCCAAGGGCAGCGAGATCGAGTCCGCCAACGCATACTTGTTCCAGCCCGGCGATACGTACGCCCTCCATCAAGGAGGGCAGGATGGAACACCGCTGCCGCACGAAGAGCCGCAGGAGTTGAATCCTCCCGGCGGAGTGCTGGCCTATTATTGGCTCAAGTCCGCGCCCAATGCGCCTATCAAACTGGAACTCGTGAACGCCGAGGGCAAAGCCGTGGCCTGCGTGGCGAGCGATACGCCTGTGAAGCCTGTGGACACTGAAGCCATCAACGTGCAGGCCTACTGGGAACTGCCCGCGCCGCCTCCCTCCGCTGAACCCGGCATGCACCACATTGCGCTGAACCTTAGCGCCCCGCAATTCGGCGGAAGGTCTCGTCGCGCCGCACCTCCACCCGTCGACGCCTGCCATCCCGCGGGTACGCCCGCACCGCACCCCGAGGGCAATCCAATGGCGCTCTTCTTCCGCGGCGCTCCCGCTCTCGCTCCAGGTGAGTACACAGTAAAGCTGACCGTCAATGGCCAGACGTTTACCCAGCCCGTAACCGTCAAGCCTGACCCGCGTAATCCTCCGGCCGGCGCAAAAACAACTGACCAGGGCAACGACGACGAATAAGCAACGGAGGCATGGCTGCAATGCGCAGCCATGCCGCTTCATCGCGCAGGCGTCGTGGATGAGCCCGGCCGTCAGGATTCCGTGAAGATCGCGCCCTCACTTGCCGCGAATATCCGGGTGTTGCCGATATCGAAGCGACGCCATGCGACGGCCATCTGCGCATTGCTCTGCGTGTTCGTCGCATCATGGCGGATATGGATCGGCAACTCAACGAACCCGCTTCCTCGTACGCGCCTCCGCAAGCTTTTTGCACCCGCCCCCGCCGGAATTGCGCTCGCAGCTTTTGATCCGCTGTCAAAACGAGGACCTCGGCCGGAGACTGTTCATCATGCCGCTGTATCCACAAATGCGCGCCAATTCTGCGTTTGACATTCCACCGGCCAATACCTAAAATCAGGCATCCCTTTCCGGCCGGTCGGTTTTTCAATTAGCGAGGAGTTTAGCGATGAAGCGCATAGTTGTGGAGGCAAAGTGTTTCAAAGTGACGACTGATTTGGTTAATCGCCCGCCGCACAAAATATGGCTGCACGCGATCGTCTGCGCGTTAGCCCTTGGAATCTCCCCAACCATCTACGGCCAAGCCACGGGAAGCTTCTCGGGCACGGTTGTCGATAAGTCCGGATCGAGTGTTGCTGGAGCGACGGTTACGGTCACATCTGAGGGAACTGGCCTGTCACGCACCGCCAAGACTGACGACGCCGGCCACTATCTGGTCCCCTTGCTCCCGGTTGGAACCTATATCGTACGCGTCGAGGCCCACGGTTTTCAAACCGCCGAATCCAAGGACCTGAATCTCCAGGTGCAGCAAGCCCGCGAGCTGGATTTCTCGCTTGAGCCTGCGGCCGTGACGACCACCGTGACGGTAGCTGGGGAAGCGGTTGCGGTGGAGACCACGAACCCGTCTCTAGGCCAAGTCATCACCTCGCAGGAGGTTTCACAACTGCCCTTGAACGGCCGCGATTTTGTCCAGCTCGCCACACTCACGGCTGGCGCTACGGCAGAGACCAACCCCGGCAGCTTTTTCACCTCCGGCAGCGACAGCGAAGTGGCTGCTCGCGCTTCCTTCTCTCTGTCCGTCGGGGGCTCGCGACCCAACAGCACGGATTGGCTGCTGGATGGCGTGGACAACAACGAACTAACGGCCGGCGGCGTCGCCATCTTCTCGTCGATCGACGATATTCAGGAGTTCAAAGTTCTTACCAACACCTATTCCGCCGAATACGGTACCCGGGCCGGACCGACCGTTCTGATCACAACGAAATCGGGTACCAACGATTTCCATGGATCGCTCTACGAATTTGTGCGCAATACCGATCTCGATGCCGAAAGCTACTTCGCCACTTCACCGGAAAAGTTCAACTTGAATGATTTTGGAGGCTCCGTCGGCGGGCCCATTCGCCGGAACAAAACATTCTTCTTCGTCGACGGCGAACAAAAGTATCAGCGTGAAGCCATTGCCTTTGAAGGTCTGGTTCCTACGCCGGACATGGTCAACAACGGCGATTTCTCGGAGGACGCTTACGGCGATGCCATCGCCCTCCCGACTGCCAACCCCGCCGATGCGAATAACCCGAACGATGCAATTGTTCCGGCCAACGCCATCATTAACCCTTACATGACCGGCGCTTACGTCAATCCAAATTTCACTCCCAACGTCTACTTCCAGTGCGATGCCAACGGCAATCCTGTGCCGGCCAGTGCAAACGGGTACCAGTCGCCGGGAACTCCGTGCTACAAGATCCCGTCCGGCCTTTTCAACAATATTGGACAGGCTATGATGAAGATCTATCCCACGCCAAACGCCAACGCGGGCAACTCCAGCGCCGGGTTTAACTACGTGAACGAGCCCGTCCGCCAGCTCAACGAAACCAAGTTCGATACGCGCCTGGACCAGACCTTTTCGAACACCGACACCGCGTTCGTCCGATTCAGCTACGATCAGGCGTTTTCGCTTGTCCCAGGCGGCGCTCCGTATCCGGCATTGGCGGAGGCCAATCCTTTCGGCAGCAGCGAGCGCATCCTCAACCACGCACGCAACCTCGCCATCGGCGAAACCCACGTGTTCTCCCCGACGACCATCAATCAGGCCACGATAGGATACGACCGCATCTTCGACTATATCGATTCACTCGGCTCGGGCACGTGCGCTTCCGCAACCATTGTGCCCGGCGGCATTCCCGGCGCCAATCTGGGATGCCCAGCCGGCGGCACTCCCTGCGCTCCAGGGTCATATAGCTGCGGCCTAGTGATGACCGAGCTCACCGGCAATTACTGGTCCATCGGCGATCGCGGCTACTCTCCGTTCATCGGTGGAACTAACATCTTCTCTTACCGGGACTCCCTTGAACTGATTCGCGGTAAGCACGACATCCGGTTCGGGTTCGACATCCGCGAAAATCAGATGAACGTGGGCACAGCAGCCTTTCAGGACGGATACTGGGAGATCGGCAGCGGCGGCGACTATTCCGGCCTGAGCAGCGCGAATATCGCCGGCAATCCGGAGGCGGACTTCCTGATGGGCCTTACTGGACTGGCCATTCACGACCAGACGTTCGGCGGTGTCGCCACCGGCCGCCGCTGGAAAATCATCCGTCCCTTCGTCGAAGACGACTGGAGAGTGGTGCCGTCTCTTACCCTCAATCTCGGCTTCGCGTGGGATATGACCACTCCCACCACCGAGGTCCACAATCGCCTGGCCGACTACATTCCTGCAACAAACCAACTTATGGAGGCCAATCAAGATGGCGTCAGCGCGTCGGCAGGCATCAACATGGATTGGACAGCCGTTGAACCGCGTGTCGGCATGGCCTGGAAGGTTCTGGGCAGCGACAAAACGGTGCTCCGCGCCGGCTACGGCATCTATCACGATTCGGCGTGGAACCAGGGCTCGCAGGGCCTGTGGCAGAATCCGCCCTACCTGGGTGAAATCGACACCTTCGGCGGCCAAGGTTGTCCGTTCACTACCTCGTACTGCTACACGAACCTTGGCCAGACATCTGTAGACGGACTGAGTCTTTCCACCGGATTTACGCCTCTCCTCACGGCTCCGCCTACGACCGCCAACTTCACCGGCACGTATAATTACGAGCCGACGAACCTTAAGTTGGGGAGGGTGGAGCAATTCAACGTGAATATCGAGCGCCAGTTGATGGGCGGCGTAGTACTGACGGCCGGCTATGCTGGTGCGCGCGGCAATCATATCCTGGTGTACGGTAACGACCTGAATACGCAGAGCCCGTCTGCCTGCGGCGTGGTCCCAGGCTACACTCTGGGCTGCTTGCCCGGTGGACAACCGTATATCCCGCCCTACGAAACCAGCACCGACGACGACAACATCATCCTTCTCATGGGCGATGTTGGAGACACAACCTATAATTCGCTGCAAATCAAGGCTGAAACCAAGACGGCGCGACACGGTCTTTACGCGCTCTTTGCTTACACCTATTCCCGCACCTACGACAACGGTTTATCCGACGGTTTGGGTTCTGAGCTAAGCGCGCCGTATTTTCCGCTTCCGAATTGGCGATCCCTCGATTGGTCCTTATCGCAGATCAATCTCGACAATAGCTTCACGGGCAGCGTCATTTACGATTTGCCATTCGGCAGGGGCAAAATGTTCGGCAGCAGTTGGAGCGGTGCGACCAACTCCCTTCTCGGCAATTGGCAGGCGACATTGATCGAAAGAGTCTCTTCCGGATTTCCTGTCCCGCTGATCGACAGCAATAACCAGGCCGGGCAGGGTTACAACACCTTTGAGAACGGAGGCGATGACAACAACTATAACCGGCCGAATCAGGTCTCCGGTTGCAATGTCTACGCCAATCCGAATCACAGCGCGCACCAGCAGATTAACCCGACATGCTTCGTTGCGCCACCGGTCGTGGAAATCAACGGCAGCAGCTACGGCGAGTTGGGTGACGCAGCCCGCGTCCCGGTCGTGGGTCCCGATTTTGTAAACTCCGACGTCTCCCTCATTAAGGACTTTGCGCTGCCGCGAAGAGAAATGGGATTGAATTTCCGTGCCGAGTTCTTCAATCTTTTCAATCACCCACAGTTCGGAATGCCGGTCAATGATATTAATGCTTCGGGATTCGGTTCAATCACTTCAACCGTGAATAATCCGCGCCTGATGCAGTTGGCCTTGAAACTCACCTTCTGAGGCCCGAGCTTCTGGGCTGGCCCATATATGAAAAGATCCGCACCATACTCGGCGCGATCTGATTTGAAGTCAATTCTGCAGGCGACAACATGAACGTTTCAAGGGAGAACATGATAAAAATATTCGGGGCCGTGGCGAAGAATATCAGGCTGATCAATCGTCGCCAGAACGGCTCCGACTGCCGCTGGCCCTGTCCTCGAAAAACTATGACAAAAAACAACTCCAGTCGTGCAGAGGTTGACAGGTCGCTCCATATCAGAACAGATCAGGTTGAGTGCTGAGTCGAACGGAGTTTCAGGAAATGTTCGATGAGATCTGCCGCGCGCCCTGGTCCGTCCAACTGCCGGATATTCCGCTGCAAGGCCTGGGCCGCTTCACGGAATCTGGCATCCTGAAGCACGGCCGTGACTGCTTTGCGCAGCCTGGCTGGGTTCAGGCTGCGCCGTGGAACCACCACGCCTGCTTCGCGGGCCTTGATGCGCGCCGCCACTCCTGGCTGGTCGTTGCCGAGGGGCACTGCCACCATGGGCACTCCCTCGGACAGGGACTCGAGGACCGTGTTGAGTCCAGCATGAGTGATCACCAGCGCGGCCCGCTTCAAGATTTCCAGTTGGGGGGCAAAGCGCACCACCAGCGGATCGCCTTTGAGCTTTCCCAGTTTTTCCGGATTGAGCCTGCCGCCCAGCGAAATCACTAATTGTGCATCGAGTCCGGCACAGGCATCCGCGATGGTTCTGTAGATGGCTTCCAAACCGTTCTGAAATGTGCCCAGGGACGCGTAAATAAGCGGCCGCCCATCCAGGCGTTCCCAGGGAAACTCGATCGCCGGCCGCTGACTGGCGTGAATAAACGGGCCGGTATAGTGAAGTTCTGCCGGCTTGTAGCCGGGGATTTCAAATTCCAGCGCTTCCGGCAGTTGGGTAATCTGCGCCAAAGTCGATAGCGCTTCCTCGGGGCGCCGGAACGGCTTGAGTCCCCACGCGCCACGTTGCTGGTTCACCTCCCTGTAGATCGGCGCAGCCATGCGTGTAAGCAAGAGAATCCCGAGCCGGTTCCGTAAACGGCTGAGCCGATCCTGTCGCGCCGACCAACCGAACCAGAAGGGCGGATAGCGGTCGCACGGAACGAAGGGAGGAATCAAGGCGATAGCGATCCAGGGAAGGCCCAGATGGTCTGCCACGCTTCCGGCAAACTCCACCTCGTCCACCAGCAGCGCTTCTATGCCGGCTGACCGTACCGCCTGCGGCGCGTCGCGCAGGATCATCCGCACCGAGTTTCTCACCCGCTCTAATGTGAATTGAAGCGCGGCGAACCCGGTTAACCGGGCAATTTCCTCGTCCAGCTTATCGAGGGTGCCGGGCGGATAATCCTGGCGGCCGATGCAATGAAATCCGATACCCGCCGCTCGCACACGCGCCTCGGTGTCGGCAATCCCGAAGATCGTTACCTCATGGCCCCTGAGTTGCAGGGAATGCGCCAGCGCGGTCATGGGATTGAGATGACCGGTGGCGGGAAAACAAAATGCCCCCAATCTCGCCATTTCTCTTTCCGGTTCAGTAATTCAAATGCAAGTAGACACCGTTACGGCAGCTAGTGTCCACGGGAAGATCGCGCTCCGAACGCTGCGCGCAGCCTCCATAATGGATAGGATCAGAGGGTGCGCCGTCCCATCCGTGGTTTCAAAACGGAAAGAGACGGAGACGACTAAGCCTGACGTGGGAGCCGTCTGATCGGCTAATCGTGCCGCAGTGCATCCACGGGTGAGAGTTGCCCTGCGCGCCATGCCGGCAGAGCTCCGGCGATCAATCCGGCGAGAGCCGCGATTCCTATCGCTTCGGCAAGCAGGGGCCATCGCAGCGTCGCCGAAACCAGGCTCGCGGTCTGAGGCAAGGCCGCCAGCAGGCGCAGACCACACCATCCGAATGCAATACCGAGCAACCCCCCGCCAAGGCCGAGCGTGAGCGCTTCTAACTCAACGTGCGCCAGTACTCGCCAACGTTTCCAACCCAGAGCGCGCAGGATGCCTATCTCCTGCGTGCGCTCGAAGACCGACATGGCCATGGTGTTGGCGATTCCCAGTATTCCGATGAGGAGGGCGACAGTAGAAGTTCCCCAGGCAGAGGCGTGGGCCAGCTTCACGAATTGATTGTTGCTGGCGCGCTCTTCCGCCGGCACGGCGCGTGTTCCCGGCAGAGCCGCTTGAATCTCATCCTGCGCGCGCTTGAGGTATTCGTTCGGGGTTTCTCCGCGAGGCACAGGGCGCAGGCGAACGTCAATGGTCGATGCCTTCCCTTGTAGCCCGGTTAGCTCCTGCAACTGATCGAGCGGCATCACGGCTGCGTCCGCCTCGAGCGTTGAATCGCCGTGGTAGATGCCCGTCACAGTGAAGGGCGTGCCTTGAATCTCCAGAGTGTCGCCGGGGGACTTGTTCAGATCCTGGGCGAGCAGGTCGCCGAGCATAACCTGGAGACGGCCGTCCTGAAACCGGCGTCCCGCCAGAAGGTGCAGAGAGTCAGATTCGAACGCATCGGCCTTCCAGCCGTAAACCAGCGCATTCACGGTCGGTGTCAGGTCCATCAGGTTAAAAATGGTGGGCGAGGCCTGCGCCACAACCGGCAGCTTCGTGATCTTTGCCGCTGCCGATTCGTCCAGCGAAGTGTCCAGCAAGGTACCCTGAATGACAGCGATGTCTGTGCCACTGCTGGAGTAGATGCGCATCCATTGCTGCTCGAACGCGGTCGAAAACCCCACCAGGCCCACAAACGCGCCTACCGCCATTCCAATTCCAGACAGCGACAGCAGAGTCCTGAGACGCCTGCGGAGGAGGTTATTGAAAACAAATCGCGTGAACGACAATGATCTGACCATGCAATGAGAAGGCATCCTTCTGCCCTCCATTGAAGGAAGCTAAGCCGCCAATTTGCCGCGGCCATATTCGGATGCGCCTGTTCAGGATAAGCGGTTCCAGCGGTATTCTCCAATTCTCGCCCTCTCGCGTCCTGGTGGCATCGGCCTGGTGACGTAGATTCGCATCCGCTCACGCTTGGATCTGTGGGATCGTCAGTGGTCCCTGCCGAGGCGGTCGCCGGCACGGTCCAGGCGTGAGGAATGGGCCTGATCGGATTCCACTCGCAGTTGCGGGAGAATCAGTTCATCTCTTGCGAAAACCGTTCCCGTAACATCCGCCGCAGCATCTTGCCATTCTCATTCTGCGGCAAGCCGCCGGATGCGAGAATCCAGATGCGGCGCGGTGCCTTGTAAGGGGCAAGATTCTGACGGCACCAATCCAGCAAGTCGTTTTCGCTGGCCAGAGAGTCTGGGCAAATCTCGACTGCGGCGACCGGAATCTCGCCCTTTTCCTTGTGAGGCAGGCCAAAGGCGACGGCGCGAGCGACGGCGGGATGAGCCTGCACGGCCTCTTCCAGTTCGCGAACATAGACTGAGTATCCGCCTGACTTGATCACATCTTTCGTGCGTCCTACCAGACGAATGAGGCCCAGGCGGTTGCGCGTGGCCAGGTCGCCGGTGCGCATCCATCCGTCATCGGTGACCAGGCCTTGAGAGTCATCCATCTGCTTCCAGTAATGCGGAGTGAGACCGTGACGGCGGATCTGGCATTCCCCCGTGGCACCGGTCCTAACCGGCCGCCCATTTGCGTCCGCAATGCGGATGCGAAAAGGCGGTACAGGGAAGCACAGGTCGCCGCTTCCGGGCAACAGGGGCAGTTCGATCCCCATCATCGCGAGGCCGCCCAGTTCTACCATGCCGTAGCCGTTCAAAATCACGGGCGGAATGCGCCGCTTTCCGGGCAGCCGGACGAGGGCGCCGAATGTCCGCAGTTGTCGCCGGACTTCGGACGGCAGGTAATCGCTGGCTGAGAGCCACGCACGCACGCTCCTGAGGCGCGCCGGGTCTGGATGGCTGTGTACCAGGCCGGCGAACATGGCCGGCACGCCGACTACGGCGGTGACGCCGAAGCGCTCGATGAGACCCAGCGCAGAGGCAGCATCGAAGTGATCGAGGAAGCAGCCGCGAATGCCCGCCATCAAGCCGTAAAGCGCGATGCTCACCGCCATGATGTGAGACCAGGGCAACGCGACGAGGGCCAAGTCCCGCGGCCCAAGGAACAATCCCGTTAACACCGTAGACGCGCACGCGCCGAGCAGCGCGTTGCTCGACAAGGCCGCTCCCTTCGGACAGCCGCTGGTGCCGGAGGTATGAAACACGGCGACTGTAGCAGTGGGATCGATGATGGAGGGCGGAAAGTGAGTATCTGCGCGCGAGCAGCGATTATCGACGCGTACGAATCCGGCGAGGGTTTCCGGTTCGTCGTCGGCTTGGATCCACATACGCACATTAAGCGCGCGGCGGTCTGCGATATTACGCTGAAAAACCGGGGTGTCAGTTACGAGGATCTCCGTTCCGCTATCGGCAAGGATGCGGCGCACTTCAGCGAGAGAGAGCATGGGGTTGAGAGGAACTGCGATTCCTCCGGCGCGGATGACGGCCAGAAACCAATGAAAGCAGCGCCGGTCGTTGGTGCGGTAGATAGCGACGGACTGACGGGGACGAAGCGCGACGGAGCGGCGCAGAAAAGCGTCGAGCGAGCAAATGTCGGCGTGGAGCTGGGCGAGACGTAAGCAACCGTCGTCTCCCACCGAGACTTCGCAATCGCCTTTTCGGCGAAGCAGCTCGTCCACGAGATTGGCCACCGCCAGGTTGCGGTCGCGCGCGAGTTGAAAACTGCGAAAGATGTTCATTGAGCGGAAACCGGCTTTCGGCCCCAGTCACTGGCCACGCAATATTGGAAAAGGCGATCCAGGTAATCCAAGACTGGCGGCGGGCAGATGCCGGCTGGTCCGAGCAGCCGCTCAGCGTTGCTAGTATCGAACTGCACACGCATGGTGAAGTAATCGCGGTAGGCGCGGCCGTCGCGCAATACCCGGCGCTTTCTGCCCCACAATGCCATGAACAGCAACGGCCGCACCACGGCGAAAAACAGTTTCGGATCGACGTAGCGCGGCTCATCCACCTGGAAATACTCTGCCGCGCGCCGCGCGATCTGTTTGATGGTAGCGCTGCCGCGTGGTCCGGCGCAGAGGTGAACCGTGCTGCCGAAGGCTGCCTCCTCAAAGAGCAAGTGCACGACCGATCGGGCCACGAAGTCCACGGGCACGATATCCAGAACAGCATCGGGAAAGCCGGGAAGGGTCCGCCACAAGCGGCGCGCATAGATCTTCAGCGGCCAATACATCATTTTGAAGCTGGAAGTCGCGCCGGTCTGCGAATCGCCCACGATGATGCTGGGGCGCAGAATCACTCCGGGCAGGGAACCGAGATAGGAGCGGACCAGCGCCTCGGCCTCGGCTTTGGTCTGCTCGTAGGTATTGCGGTAACTCTGGCCCACATCGAGTTCGCTTTCCAGCACCAGGTTGCTGCGCTCGCCGGCCACATAGGCTGTACCAACATAGGCCAGGTTCTTAAGTTCACGCATGCCGGCCGCAAACTCCAGCACGTGGCGTGTGCCCTCCACGTTGATGCGACGCGCTTCATCGAGCGAATGATCGAAGCGCACGGTGGCGGCGGAATGAATCAGGCGCGTTGTCGTGGCACGAAGGCGCCGGTAAACGGTGGCATCCAAACCGCAGTCGGGCCGAGCCACATCTCCGGAGCAAACCTCGACGCGCGTCCGCTCACCTGCTGGAACGATCACATCGGCACGTTGGCGCCCCAATTGCCCGGAACGATCGCGGATGAGCAGCGCCAGCTTCGCCCTCGGTTGGCGCTTCAGCAGTCCACGGATTAACTGTGTCCCGAGAAAGCCGGTGGCGCCGGTGACGAAGATGAGCTCTTCACTGTCCACTCGAAAAACTACCCTGGTGCCTGCGTCACGAACTTGCCAAGAACTGTGGCGGATTGTTTTGACGACAGAAAACTTATCGTACATTATATCGCAGGCTGCCAACGATCTTGAGAATCTTGAATGTTGCTCGCATCTTGCCTGCAGGGTATGTATACACATCCTGTCGCCTAACGATAGTTCACCATCC